>DATFRX010000054.1:0-4608 GCA_035262905.1 Nocardioidaceae bacterium | reverse complement strand
ACCGGCTGGCCGATCCGGCCGGACAGGTCGATGCCGCGATGGCCGGGTCCGTACGGATCCTCCGGCGGGTCGAAGGTCGCCACGACCTCCGGTTGCGGATCGAGCGGCCAGATCCAGCGTTCGTCATCAGCCGTCGACCCCTTGGGTGCCGCGGTCGCGAAGGCGTGGAGGAGCGGGCAGAGCAGCATTGCGACGGCGAGCACGGTCGACATGCGATAGCGAAGACTCATGCCCGGAGTCTGGTCGCCCGGCAGCGGCGGACGGCCGAGGATCGTCCATCTGTGGACGGCGGCGACCGAAGCCGCCGCTGTGGATCAACCCGCGGTCAGTTCCGCCGAAGCAGCGGCATCGCCATCCGGGCGATCAGGCTCTGTCGCCTGGTGCGAGCCTCCTCGACGTCGGCGACCGTCATCGCGTGCAGGCCGCCGTTGATGCCCAGCCAGCGCAGCGGCTCCGGCTCCCACTGCCGGCTGCGATGCCCGACCCACGGCAGATCGACGAGGTCGGTCTCGCGATCCAGGATCAGGTCGGCGAGGGTACGGCCGGCCAGGTTCGACGTGCCGACGCCGTCGCCGACGTACCCACCGGCCCAGCCCATGCCGGTGGCGCGTTCGAGTCCCACCGAGGCGTGCCAGTCGCGTGGCATCCCGATCGCGCCGCCCCAGGCATGGCTGAAGCCCACGCCACGCAGCGTCGGCAGCAACTCGACGAGGGTCTTGCGCAGCGACTCGAAGACCCGCGGCTCCTGGTCGTAGTCGGGCCGCACCGACGAGCCGAAGTGATACGGCGCGCCGCGGCCGCCGAACGCGATCCGCCCATCATGGGTGCGCTGGCCGTAGATGAGCAGGTGCCGCTCGTCGCTGAAGGTCTGCCGGTCGGCCAATCCCGCCTCGCTCCAGAACGACTCCGGCAGCGGCTCGGTGACGACCATCAGGGAGTAGACCGGCGCGAGTACCCGCCGATGCCCGGGCAGCCGGGCGGTGTAGGCCTCGGTCGCGCGTACGACGACATCCGCCCGGACCCGACCCGCATCGGTCGCGACCGAGCCCGGCTCGATCGATCGCACCGCCGTCTGCTCGTAGACGTGGACGCCGCGGGACTCGACGGCGCGCGCAAGGCCGCGGACCAGGCGCGCCGGGTGGATGGCCGCGCAGTGCGGCGTGAATGTTCCGCCGACCACCTCGGTCGCGTTGAACTGCCGACTTGCCTCCGCCTTGTCGAGCAGCCGGAGGTCCTCCGGTCCGAAGCCCCACTCGCGCGCCTCGTCGACCTCGGCCTTCGCCCGCCGCAACTGCGCCTTGGACCGGGCCACCACGACCGTTCCGCCGCGTTGGAAATAGGCGTCGATGCCCTCCTCGTCGGCGGCGCGGCCGACCTCGACGACGGTGTCGTTCATGGCACGCTGCAGCCGAATGGCGGCGTCGCGGCTGCTGTGGCGCGCCACCGCCGACCACGACGCGGGGAAGAGCGCGCTGCACCAGCCGCCGTTGCGGCCGGAGGCGCCGAAGCCGGCCACCTCGCGCTCGAGCACGACGATCCGGAGGCGGGGATCGAGCCGGGACAGGTAGTACGCGGTCCACAGGCCGGTGAACCCGGCGCCGACGATCGCGACGTCGCAGCTGGTCGATCCCGGGAGTGGCGCGCGTGGCGTCAGCTGGTCGTTCGCGGTCGCATGCCAGAAGGACAGGTCACGGTAGCTCGATGCGGCGGCCATGTCGTCAGCGAACGCCCCAGGCGTACGTCTGCTTCCGCAGGCGGAGGTAGACGAACGACTCGGTACGCAGGACGCCGGGGATGGCCCGGATCCGGTTGGACAGGACCTCTAGCAGGTGCTCGTCGCTCTCGCACACCACCTCGACGAGCAGGTCGAAGCCGCCCGCGGTGATCACGACGTAGTCGATCTCGTCCATCTCCGCCATCGCGTCGGCGACCGGCTCCAGGTTGCCCTCGACCGTCACGCCGATCATCGCCTGCCGCGGAAAGCCGACCTCGAGCGGATTCGTCACCGCCACGATCTGCATGACGCCGCCGTCGAGGAGCCGCTGCACTCGCTGGCGCACGGCGGCCTCGGACAAACCGACCGCCTTGCCGATCGCGGCGTAGGGACGCCGGCCATCCTGCTGAAGCTCCTCGATGATGGCTTTGGACACATCGTCGAGGGTCGTGCCACGCTCGTTATTACGGCGGTTGGCCGCCTTGTCCTTACGGGTTGCCACGGAGTTAGCGTAACGGACACGATCTACTGATCCCTGCGCAAGATTCGTGATTCGCCACGGCTTTTCGTTGCAAGCGCGTATCGCGGCGACGGAATCCCTTGTCACTGACTGTGCACCGTGCCACGATGCGACCGAGGGTGGCGTCACACCTCGTGTCAGGAGGCTGGTAAATGGCGGTTCGTGTGTCCCGGCGGACGCTCCTGAAAGGTGCTGGCGTCGCGGCATTCCTCGGGGGCAGCGCCGCCGTGCTTCCGCAGTTCAGCCTGCAGGGCGCCAAGCAGACCCCACAGACCTGTCCGAGCACCGACCTGTCGGCGACCGAGCATGAGCTGATCATCTCGAACTGGCCGGCGTACATCGACCCTCGGGACAACCCGAGCTCGACGTACGCGGTGTTCCAGAAGCAGACCGGGATCTCGGTCTCCTATTCCGACGACGTCAACGACAACCTCGAGTTCTTCGGCAAGATCGTCAACCAGATGCGAGCCTGCCAGCCGGTCGACCGTGACATGTTCATGCTCACCGACTGGATGGCCGCCCGGATGATCAACCTCGGGTGGCTCCAGAAGCTCGACCACGCGAAGCTGCCGAACGTCCAGGCGAACCTGCTGCCGGCCTTGCGGCATCCGCCGTGGGATCCGAACCGGGACTACTCCGTGCCATGGCAGAGCGGTCTGACCGGGATCGCGTACAACGCCAATGTCACCGGCGAGGTCCGCAGCTTCGAGGAGCTGCTGACCCGATCCGATCTCAAGGGCCGGGTCACCGTGCTCACCGAGATGCGCGACACGATGCTGTTCATGTTGCTTGTGACCGGCGCCGATCCGCTGGACTTCACCGACGACGAGTGGAACGTGGCGATCGACCGGCTCAGCCAGGCGGTCAGCAACGGCCAGATCCGGGCCTTCACCGGCAACGACTACCTCCGCGGCCTCAAGTCGGGCGACATCGCGGCCTGCGAGGCCTGGTCCGGGGACGTCATCCAGGCGCAGTTCGACGACCCCAACATCAAGTTCGTCGCGCCGGAGGAAGGGCTCGCGGCGTGGAGCGACAACATGCTGGTGCCGAACCTCGCGGACCACAAGGCCAACGCCGAGGAATGGATGAACTACTACTACGACCCGATGGTCGCGGCGAAGCTGGCCGCTTGGGTCAACTACATCTGCCCGGTCGAGGGGGCCCAGCAGGCGATGGAGAAGGTCGACCCGAGCCTGGTCGACAACCCGCTGATCTTCCCCACGCCGGAGATCCTCTCGAAGGCCAAGACCATGATGCCGCTGACCGAAAGCCAGGCCCAGACGTACGAGAACGACTGGACGAATCTGCTGACCGGAGGCTGATCGCCATGACCACTGCCGACGCCACGGCTCCGGCTCCCGCGTCTTCCTCGGAGACGGCCAAGACCTCTCGGGACCTGCGAATGGAGTCGCTCACGAAGGCCTTCGGCGCCTTCGTCGCGGTGAAGGACCTCGACCTCACGGTGCCCCGCGGCTCGTTCTTCGCCCTGCTCGGCCCGTCCGGTTGCGGCAAGACGACGACGCTGCGGATGGTCGCCGGCCTCGAGGTGCCGACGGACGGCCAGATCTACCTCGGCGACGACGACATCACCGACCTGCGGCCGTACAAACGCCCGGTCAACACGGTCTTCCAGAACTACGCCTTGTTCCCGCACCTGACGATCTTCGACAACATCGCCTTCGGCCTACGGCGCCGCGGCCGCAAGGACGTCGACGACGCGGTGAACGAGATGATCGAGCTGGTCGAGCTCGGCTCCCAGGCGAACAAGAAGCCCGCCCAGCTGTCCGGCGGTCAGCAGCAGCGGGTGGCGCTCGCTCGCGCGCTGATCAACCAGCCGGAGGTGCTGCTGCTGGACGAGCCGCTCGGCGCCCTCGACCTCAAGCTGCGCCGGCAGATGCAGATCGAGCTCAAGCGGATCCAGATCGAGGTCGGCCTCACGTTCGTCCACGTGACGCACGACCAGGAAGAAGCCATGACGATGGCCGACACGATCGCGGTGATGAACGGCGGCGTGATCGAGCAGATGGGCCCGCCGTCGGAGCTCTACGAGAATCCGGCGACGACCTTCGTCGCGAACTTCCTCGGCCAGTCCAACCTGATCCGTGGCGAACTGGCCAGCGGCCGGGACGGCGAGCTGGTCGCCGACATCCACGGCAGCAAGATCGGCGTCTCCCGGGAGCGTTCCCGGGTGCACGACGGCGCGGTCTGGGTCGGCGTCCGGCCCGAGAAGGTGTACATCACGGCGACCGGCGACGAGGAGAGCGGCGACCACAACTCGCTGGTCGGCGGCACCATCACCGACACGAGCTTCATCGGAGTCAGTACGCAGTACCTGGTCCGGATGCCCTGGGGCCAGGAGCTGACCGTCTTCGAG
>DATFRX010000053.1:0-2424 GCA_035262905.1 Nocardioidaceae bacterium | reverse complement strand
CGACGCCGCGGCGGCCCAGCACGAGACCGGCGAGCAGCTGTCCGAGCAGGTCAGCGAGGTCTACGACGCCGTGATCGAGGAGATCGGCTCGTCGGTGGCCGACGGCACCGTGCTCCGCGGCGAGGTGCTCGTCCGCTGGCGCGAGTTCGTCGGCAGCGACCTGGCCCGCTCGTTCGAGCAGAAGGTCAACCGGGTCCGCGACCGGATGATGGGCGCGCTTCGCGGCCAGCCGCAGGCCGCCGAGCAGGTCGGCCTCGCCCTTGAGCGCGGTCTCCAGATGGTGCTCGTCGAGCGTGCCGAGACCGCGGCGTCGCGGGCGGCCGCGCAGTGGCGCGCGAACGAAGCCGGTGCTGCCCTGATCGACGGCGGCGGTGGCGCCCTGGCCAGAGCATCGCGCGACCTTCGGATCCGGGCCGACCGCGTCGTACGCGAGTGGCAGCGCGAGATCCTCGAGATGGTCCGCATGGAGGGCGCCGACAAGCGCGTCACCCCACAATTCCTGGCGTACGGCGTCACCGGCCTCGGCGTCACGCTGATGGTCGTCGTCTTCGCCGGTGGTGCGGCGTCCACCAGTCGGCCGCGAGACGACGAGTCGGACGAGGCCGCCGAGGCGGCGATGATCGGCGAGCGCATCCTCGAGTCGGTGTTCGGCCCGGAGACGATGCGCCGGATGGCCGACAACGCCCGTCACGAGCTGGAGCGCCGTTGCCGCCAGCTGTTCGAGGGCGAGAAGTCTCGCTATCTCACCGTGCTCGACGGAGTCTCCGCCCGTCCCGACTCGGCGGTCCGGTTGCGCGATGTCGCTCGCGCGGCCGACGACGTCCGGCATGGGTCGGGGGCGCTATGACGGAGCCGGTGGACAGCGACCACGTGCTGTTCGGGTCCGGAGGCGACGACCTCGCGGCCCGGATCCAGGGTTTGGAGTGGGCGCTGGCCGCTTCTCGGGGACATTTGAGCGAGGACGTGCTCGACGAGGCGGAGGAGGTCGTGCAGCGGGCCCGCAGCCGGCTGCGGCTGTCGGCGGAGCACACCATCGTCGCCCTCGCCGGCGCGACCGGCTCCGGCAAGTCGTCGCTGTTCAACCAGCTCACCGACCTGGAGCTGGCGGCCGTCGGGGTCCGCCGGCCTACCACCTCGTGGGCGATGGCCTGCGCCTGGGGCCCGACCGGCGCTGAGGAGATCCTCGAGTGGCTCGGCATCCCGCCCCGCCATCAGGTCTCCCGCATGAGCATGCTCGACATCTCGCCCGAAGAGACCAACATGCAAGGTCTCGTACTCCTCGACCTGCCCGACCACGACTCGACCGAGGTCGCACACCATCTCGAGGTGAAGCGGCTCGTGTCGTACGCCGATCTGCTGGTCTGGGTGGTCGACCCGCAGAAGTACGCCGACGCCGCCATCCACGACGGCTACCTCGCGCCGCTGTCGACGCATGCCGAGGTCATGCTCGTCGTCTTCAACCACCTCGACGAGATCCCGGTCCTGGAGCGGGAGGCCACGCTGGCCGATCTGCGCCGGCTGCTGGCCATCGACGGCCTGTCCGAGATCCCGCTGGTCGCCACGTCGGCCAAGACCGGTGAGGGCATCGACGATCTCAAGCGGGCGCTGGTCAAGCGGATCCGGGCCAAGCGGTCCGCGGCCGACCGGCTCACCGCGGACGCGGCGAACGCGACCGGGCGACTGGTCGAGGCCAACGGCATGGACGACCCGAGAGGGCTCGACGAGCGTCGCCAGGCTGCGCTGGTCGACGTGCTGGCCGAGGCCGCCGGTGTGCCAGTCGTCGTCGAGGCCGTGGAGTTCTCGACCGCTGCGCGCCGACGCCGTTCGACCAGCTGGCCGGCGACCCGCTGGCTCAGCCGCTTCCGCCGCGATCCACTCGCCGAGCTCCGGCTGGGTGGCGGTTCCTCCTCCGATCTGCATTCGGCCATGCCGCCGCCGACCAAGGTGCAGCAGGCGCGCGTCGACGTGGCCGTCCGCGACCTGGCCGACGACGCCGCGCAGGGTCTGGCACCGCCGTGGGCCGACGCGGTGAGCCGGGCGTCGACGTCGGACTTCGACGACCTGCACGACGCCCTCGACAAGGCGATCGCCTCGACCGATCTGGGCGTGACCAGGAAGCCGGCCTGGGTACGGATCCTCGGCATCGTCCAGTGGCTGCTCTTCGTCGCCGCGGTCGCAGGAGCGGGCTGGCTGATCACCCTCGGCGTGATGGACCTGGCCGGCAGTGACGCGCCGGAGCCGCCGACCGTCGGCAGTGTGTCGGTGCCGCTGTTGATGGCCCTGGTGGGTTTCGTCCTCGGCATCTGTCTGGGCCTGGCCGCCCGGCTCGCCGTCGACGTCTCCGGCCGCCGTACCGCCGATCAAGCCAGCGACGCCCTCCATCAGTCGATCGCGACCGTGGCGCACCAGCGGATCTTCGCCCCG
>DATFRX010000052.1:0-15559 GCA_035262905.1 Nocardioidaceae bacterium | reverse complement strand
AGCTGGTCCGATCGGCCGCCGTCGTGATCGGCGTGACCTGGCTGCTACGCCGGATGATGCGATCGGAAGACTGACGGGATGGACCTCGAGGACATCCGGCTCGCCGTTTACGAGCGGTTCGCGCGCACCGGCCAGGCGCCGACGGCAACCGAGCTCGCAACGCGGTTCGAGGTGCCGGTCACCGAGGTCGCCGAGGGGCTGGTCGAGCTCGCGAGCCGGCGACATCTCGCCCTCGACCCGACCCGGTCCGACGACGGCGTACCCCTGATCGCACTGGCGCATCCGTTCTCGTCGATTCCGATGGGGTTCTCGGTGATGGGTCGCGAGACGCTGTGGTGGGGCGGCTGCGCGTGGGACTCGTTCGCACTGCCGCAACTGGTGCCGGACGACCCGGAGGTGCTCGTCGCGACGACGTGTCCGGCTTGCGAACGCCCTCATGCCTGGGTGGTCGGCCGCGACGGTCCGCCGCCGGGCGACCAGGTCGCGCACTTCCTCGTCCCGGCCGCCCGGATCTGGGACGACGTGATCCACACCTGCTCCAACCAGCGGATCTTCTGCGATGAGGCCTGCGTCGAGCGCTGGCTCGGCGAGTCCGGGCTCGAGCGCGGGTACGTCATGGACCTGGCGACCCTGTGGCGGTTCGCGTCGCACTGGTACGACGGGCGGCTCGACCGGGGCTACCAGCGCCGCGAGCCGACCGACGCCGCCGCGTACCTGCGCTGGGCCGGGCTCGAGGGACCGTTCTGGGGGCTCTGACCGCGACGGGGTCCGGTCGGGGTGGCCGATCTCATGCTGCCGCGTGCCGCCGCGGGGTCGTAACCGGCCTAGGCTTCCAAGCGTGAGCGAGCTTGCGAGCGAGCCATTCAATGCCGCGAGCTATCACGTGTCGACGAGCGCAGCGAGGAGGACGCGTGAACGACCAGACGGAGTCGGGGCTGCCGTTCGAGCCGGTCTACGGCCCGGACGCGCTGGCCGACTGGGATCCGGCCGAGCGGCTCAGCGAGCCCGGTTCGTACCCTTTCACCCGCGGCGTTTACCCCTCGATGTACACCGGACGGCCGTGGACGATGCGGCAGTACGCCGGCTTCGGCACCGCTGCGGAGTCCAACCAGCGCTACCACCAGCTCATCTCGCACGGCACGACCGGACTGTCGGTGGCGTTCGACCTGCCGACCCAGATGGGCTACGACTCCGACTCGCCGGTGGCACACGCCGAGGTCGGCAAGGTCGGCGTCGCGATCGACTCGATCGAGGACATGCGGCTGCTGTTCGACGGCATCCCGCTCGACAAGGTCTCGACGTCGATGACGATCAACGCGCCGGCGGCCCTGCTCATGCTGCTCTACCAACTGGTCGCCGAGGACCAGGGCGTCAGCGGCGAGCAGCTGACCGGCACGATCCAGAACGACGTGCTGAAGGAGTACATCGCCCGCGGCACCTACATCTACCCGCCGAAGGAGTCGCTGCGACTGATCACCGACACGTTCGGCTACTGCCGGGCGGAGTTGCCGCGGTGGAACACGATCTCGATCTCGGGCTACCACATGGCCGAGGCCGGGGCGACGCCCGCGCAGGAGGTCGCATTCACACTGGCCAACGGCATCGAGTACGTCCGGGCCGCGATCGACTCGGGCCAGGACGTCGACGTGTTCGCGCCGCGGCTGGCGTTCTTCTTCGTGTCGCGTACGACACTGCTCGAGGAGATCGCGAAGTTCCGTGCCGCCAGGCGGATCTGGGCCGAGGTGATGCGCGACGAGTTCGGCGCCCGGAATCCCAGGTCGCAGATGCTGCGCTTCCACACCCAGACCGCCGGCGTCCAGCTCACCGCGCAGCAGCCCGAGGTCAATCTGGTCCGGGTCGCGGTGCAGGCGCTGGCGGCCGTCCTCGGCGGCACCCAGTCGCTGCACACCAACTCCTACGACGAGGCGATCGCCCTCCCGACCGAGAAGGCGGCCCGGCTCGCCCTGCGTACCCAGCAGGTCCTCGCGTACGAGACCGACGTGACCAAGACCGTCGACCCGTTCGCCGGCTCGTACGCGGTGGAGTCGCTGACCGACGAGCTCGAGGAGTCCTGCCGGGACCTGATGCGCCAGGTCGAGGACCTCGGCGGCGCGGTGGCCGCGATCGAGCACGGCTTCCAGAAGAACGAGATCGAGAAGGCCGCGTATCAGCTGGCCAAGGAGGTCGACGAGGGTGAGCGGGTCGTCGTCGGCGTCAACCGGTTCCAGATCGACACCGATGAGCCCTACGAGCCGCTGCGGGTGGATCCGGCGATCGAGGAGCAGCAGGCCGAGCGGCTCGCCAAGCTCAGGGCCGACCGGGACGGCGGCGAGGTCGAGCGCCGTCTCGCCGACCTGATCGCGGCCGCCGAGGGCGACGACAACGTGCTCTATCCGATGAAGGACGCGCTCCGCGCCCGCGCGACTGTCGGCGAGGTCTGCGACGCGCTCCGCTCGGTCTGGGGCACCTACACCCCGCCGGACGCCTTCTGAGCCTCCCCGTCCACTGGCGGTAGCCAAATCGCGAAACACGCCGGCGTGTCTCGCGATTTGCCTACCCCCAGTGGGACGGAGGCAGGCGCGGCGTCAGTCGTCGTCGCGGATGATGCCGCGGGCGGTGTGGTCGGCGATCCGGGCGTGGTGGGCCCGCGACAGCACGAGCTGGATCCGTTCGCGGTGCTCGCGCTTGGCGTTGCCGAGCACTTTGACCTTGACCACCCGATGCGTGGCGCCAGCTGGGAACCGAAGCCGGTAGTGGCGCGGCACGAAGTCGTGGTGCGCCGTGGCGGTCTGTCCTCGAGTACGGACCCGGACGCTGACCGGTCGCGACGTCGGCGTCGACAACCGGACGTGGAACCGCAGGAAGACCGGGTGCCGATGACCCCGCTCGCGCACAGTGTCGCCGGACACCCGGATCTTCGGCTCGGGTGGCCGCGGCGCGCCCTGACTGCTCAGGGCCGCGAGGCAGAAGCCGCGGCCGCGGATCCGGTGGATCAGGCGTGGCAGGGCGGCCAGGGTCTGATCGGAGTTGGCAACGCCGTCGTGCAGCAGGACGATGTTGCGGCCCCGGTGGAGCTCGGAGAGCACGGTCGAGATGATCCGCTGGGCCGAGCGGCCGTCCCAGTCGCGGGAGTCGTCGGTCCACAGCACCGGGTGCAGGTGCATGTGACGGATGACCCGGCGGACCCGGTTGTTGATCGCACCGTACGGCGGGCGCATCAGCACGGGTCGGGGGAGGCCGGCCTGGTGGATCGCCTTGCTCGTACGACTGAGCGTCTGGCGGATCTGGCGGTTCGACAGCGTCGTGAGGTTCTCGTGGTGGTAGCTGTGGTTGCCCACCCGGAAGCCGTGACGATGCATCTTGCGGAGCAACTGCCCATGGCCGCGAACCTCCTGACCGACGACGAAGAAGGTCGCCGGCACATGGTGGCGGACCAGCACCCGGATCACCCGGGGCGTAATTCCCGGCTGTGGGCCGTCGTCGAAGGTCAGCGCGACCAGTCCGCGGGCGCAATGGCCCCTCGCGGCCGTGGACTGACGCTCCGCCTGGGCCGGTGCGCCGGACGCGAGTGCCATCGCACCCGCGAGGACCGCAAGCGTCGTGACGACGCCGAGACAACGCCTCATGGCTCCCTGCTCTACTCCTTGGCCGCCGGCCGGAGGGCGGCACTGTCATGTCATGAACGCGCGACCGACCTCGGCGGTTGGCATGTCGTACGACGTCAGTCCAGCCCGAAGCTCGAACGGCAGCGCGCGAAGCCGTCGATCTCGATGTCGTCGCGACGGTGCTCCTCCCACGCGGAGCGGGACAGCCGCAGCTCGATCTGCTCGTCGACCTGGCCTCGGCGTACCTTACGGGTCACGCCGTTCTCGCGGTAGCCGAGCTTGCGCGAGACCGCCAGCGAGGGGGCGTTGTCGGCCCAAGCGCCCGAGATCGCGTACTCGGCACCGAGCGTCTCGAAGGCGAAGTGCAGCACCGCGGAGCGCATCTCGGTGCCGATGCCCTGGCCGTGATGCCGCAGACCCAGCCATGAGCCGGTGCTGACCTCGCGACGGAGCGGGAAGTGCTTCGCCCCGATGCCCTGGACGCCGACCACCTGACCGTCGACGAGCACGGCCATGCCGAGGTGCCAGTCGTCGACCGCGAAGGCCGCGAGCTGGCCCCAGTAGAACTGCAACGTGTTCAACGGCAGCTCGTCGCGCGGTTCGTCGGTCCAGGCGAACTCGAACGGCATCATGGCGGGGTCGTGGATGCCGTCGAGAGCGACGTCGATGATGTCGTCGATCAGCCGCTCGTTCGGGACCCGCAGCTCGAGCCGGGGCGTGCGGATGCGCAGATCGTACAGAGCCCAATGACGTGACATGCCGCCATCGTGGCGCTCGATCGGCGTTGTCGTCAGCCGAGTTTCGCCGCCGACGCGACGGCATCGAGCGCGCAGAGTGATCGCCGCGTAACGGAACGCCGAGCAGATCGTCTCCATAGGTGTGTACGAGCGCGATCTTGCCTATGGACGTTGGACAGTGACCCCGGTCGATAGCGGTAGCCTCACCGATGTGTCCAGTCAATCCGACGTGGTCGCCACCGTTGACGACCTTGCGCCATCGTTGATCTCGCTGCGCCGCAAGATTCACGCGCACCCCGAGCTGGCTTGGGAGGAGAAGCACACCACCGAGCTGGTAGCCGCCGAGCTCGACGCTGCCGGCGTATCGTTTCAGCGCCTCCCCACCACCGGCCTGATCGCCGACCTCGGTCCCGCCGACCGGTCGCTGCGACGAGTAGCGCTTCGGGCCGACCTGGACGCCCTGCCGGTAGACGACACCACGACCGATCCCTGGCGCTCCCTCACCGAGGGGGTCGCCCACGCCTGCGGCCACGACGTCCACACGACGGCGCTGCTCGGCGCCGGCCTGGCACTGGCCAGGCTCGACGCCGCCGGCGCGCTTCCCGGACGGGTACGCCTGGTCTTCCAGCCCGCCGAGGAGATGATGCCGGGCGGCGCCACCGAGGTGATCAACCACGGCGGACTGCACGGCGTCTCGTCGATCTTCACCGTGCACTGCGATCCGACGCTCGACGTCGGGCAGGTGGGACTGCGGGAGGGCGCGATCACCGGCGCCGCCGACATGGTGTCGATCCGGCTCAGCGGACGTGGCGGCCACACCTCGCGGCCCCATCTGACCGAGGACCTGACGTACGCGCTCGGTGTGCTGATGACGCAGCTGCCGGCAGCGTTGTCGAGGCGCCTCGACCCGCGCTCGGGCGCCACCCTGGTGTGGGGCCGGGTGCATGCGGGCGAGGCTCCGAACGTCATCCCGATCACCGGCGAGGTCGCCGGCACCCTGCGGATGCTCGACATCGGCGCCTGGCACCAGGCCGAGAAGATCGTGCACACGCTCGTCGACCAGCTCACCGCTCCGTACGGTGTGACCGCGGATATCTCCTATGTCCGTGGCGTTCCCCCGGTTGTCAACGACGCGATCGCGACCGAGACGCTGCACCGTGCGGTCGAGTCGACGCTCGGTCCGGAGGGCGCCGCCACGACGGCCCAGAGCCTCGGCGGCGAGGACTTCGCGTGGTACCTCGAGTCGGTGCCTGGAGCGCTGGCCAGGCTCGGTACGAGGACGCCCGGCGGCGCCACCTACGAGCTCCACCAGGGCAGTCTGCGGGTCGACGAGCGGGCGATCGCGGTGGGGGCGAAGGTCCTGGCCACGGCCGCTTTGCTGGCATTGGGCTGACTCGTCACACACGTCAGGTCACAAAGGCGTATCGAGTCGTTTACGGGGTCTTTGGTCCCTGGTCGGATCGGGTCCGCAAGGCACTAAAGTGCGCCCTGTCAATCTCGCGGCCACCTGTCCGTGAGCAGAAGAGTGACGAGGAGGCGCCGTGAGGAAGACGGCACGCATGGCTGCGATCGCGGGGGCGCTCGTGCTGATCGTCTCGGCATGTGGCAGCAAGGATGACAACAGCAGCAGCTCGAGTGGGTCCGACAGCGGATCCCAGGCTGAGAGCAATCCAGACTTCAAGGCCTGCATGGTCTCGGACTCCGGCGGATTCGACGACAAGTCGTTCAACCAGACGTCCTTCAAGGGTCTGACCGACGCCACGACGAACCTCGGTCTCGCCGACTACGGCTCGATCGAGTCGCAGAACGACAGCGAGTACGTAGACAACATCAACGCGATGCTGCAGCAGAACTGCAACATGATCGTGACGGTCGGCTTCAAGCTCGGCGACGCCACCCTGGCCGCGGCGAAGGACAACAAGGACGTCGACTTCGCGATCGTCGACTACGGCTACGCGAAGCCGCCGCCCAACCTGCGCGGCCTGTCGTTCAACACCGCCCAGTCCAGCTTCCTGGCCGGATACCTCGCGGCGGGCATGACCCAGAGTGGCTCCGTCGGCACCTTCGGCGGCATCAACATCCCGACCGTCACGATCTTCATGGACGGCTACTGGGAGGGCGTGCAGTACTACAACCAGCAGAACGGCACCGACGTCAAGGTGCTCGGCTGGGACGAGACCACGCAAGAGGGCGTGTTCACCAACGACTTCGAGAACAAGACCAAGGGTCAGACGTCGGCGCAGAGCCTGATCGACCAGGGCGCCGACGTGCTCTTCCCGGTCGCCGGCCCGGCCGGCCTCGGCGGTCTGCAGGCGGCGAAGGACTCCGGCGGCCAGGTCAAGGCGATCTGGGTCGACACCGACGGCTGCGTCAGCGCTCCGGAGTACTGCGACGTGCTGTACGCCAGCGTCGCGAAGGGCATGGACGTTGCGGTCGAGGACGCCGTCGGTGACTCGGTGCACGGACAGTTCGACAACAAGCCGTACGTCGGGACGCTGGACAACGGCGGCACCGACCTGATCTACGGTTCGGACCTCGAGGGTGACATCCCGCAGGACCTCAAGGACCAGATCGCGACGCTCAAGCAGGACATCATCGACGGCAAGGTCACCATCAACTCGAAGGTGCAACCACAGTAGTTTCATGCCGTGATGGCACACAGGCACCGGAAGGGGCAGCACTGACTGCCCCTTCCGGCGCGTCTGATGCGTCGGTGAGCACAAGGGAGGCCGTATGAGACTCGAGATCGAGGGGTTGACCAAGCGCTTCGGCAGCTTCACGGCCAACGATCGGATCGACCTGACGGTGGAGCCGGGCGAGATCCACGCCCTGCTGGGTGAGAACGGCGCCGGCAAGTCGACGCTGATGAACCAGCTCTACGGGATGCTCGATCCCGACGCGGGAGAGATCCGGCTCGACGGCGAGCCGGTCCACTTCAAGGGACCTGGCGACGCGATCGACGCCGGCATCGGCATGGTGCATCAGCACTTCATGCTGGTGCCGGTCTTCACCGTCGCCGACAACGTGACGCTCGGCCGGGAGCAGACCGGACTGCCCGGCGTACTGAGCCGGCGCAAGGCCCGCGCTTTGGTACGCGAGCTTTCCGAACGCTACGGCCTGAAGGTCGACCCGGACGCCAAAGTGGCCGACATCTCGGTCGGTGTCGAGCAGCGGGTCGAGATCCTCAAGGCCCTGCTCAACGACGCCGAGCTGCTGATTCTCGACGAGCCGACCGCGGTGCTGACGCCGCAGGAGATCGAGGAACTGTTCGTGATCATGCGACAGCTCCGCGACGACGGGAAGTCGATCGTCTTCATCACGCACAAGCTCAAAGAGGTGCAGGCGATCGCCGACCGGATCACGGTGATCCGGCGCGGCAAGGTCGTCGAGACCGTCGAGCCCTCGGCGAGCGAGAACCGGCTGGCCGAGCTGATGGTCGGCCGGTCGGTCAGCCTGACCGTGTCGAAGGCTCCGGCCAAGCCGGCTGCCGAGCCGACCCTCGAGATCGACGGCCTCACCGTGATCGACGACCGCGGCCTGGCCGTGGTCAAGGAGGTGTCGCTCGACGTCCGTGGTGGCGAGATCCTCGGCATCGCCGGCGTGCAGGGCAACGGCCAGACCGAACTGGTCAAGGCCCTGCTCGGTCTCGTGAGGCCGGCAGCAGGCAGCATCCGAATCAGCGGTCGCGAGATCAGCCGGCAGGGTCCGGCGGAGAGCCTGCGACAGGGCATCGGTTATGTTCCCGAGGACCGCCAGCACGATGGATTCGTCGCTGCGTTCACGGTCGCCGAGAACCTCGTGCTCGACCTCTACCACAACGACGAGTACTCGTCGGGCATCGTGCTCAACCTGGCCAAGATCGCCGCGAACGCCGAGCGCCAGATCGTCGATTTCGACATCCGTACCCAGGGACCGTCGACCCCGGCCGGATCACTGTCGGGCGGCAACCAGCAGAAGGTGATCCTGGCCCGCGAGCTGTCCCGGCCGCTGCGCCTGCTGATCGCCTCCCAGCCGACCCGCGGACTCGACGTGGGCTCGATCGAGTTCGTCCACAAACGGATCGTCGAGGAGCGCGACCAGGGCACCGCCGTCCTGTTCGTGTCCACCGAGCTCGACGAGATCGCCGCCCTGTCCGACCGGGTCGCGGTGATGTACGACGGCCGCGTCGTCGACATCGTCGACCCGTCGACGCCGCGCGAGGATCTCGGGCTCTTGATGGCTGGCGCGACGCCCGCTCACGAGGGAGCAGCCAATGTCTGATCCGTCCACGGCGACCGACCGCCCCGAGACGCCGCCCGAAGGCCGGCCGAGCGCCGCCGCCCTGGTCCAGTCCTGGCTGCCATCGATCAAGCTCACGTTCCTCTCGATCGTGCTCGCACTGGCCGTCGGGGCGGTCCTGATCATCGTCAGCAACGACGACGTGCTGTCGAAGTTCAACTACTTCTTCCAGGCCCCCGGTGACAGTTTGTCGGCCGCGGTCCGGGCCGTCGGCGACACCTACTGGGCGCTGCTGCAGGGCGCCTTCGGCTCCCAGGAGGCGATCTCCTCGACGCTCGAGCGGGCGGCACCGCTGATGGTCGCCGGGCTCGGCGTGACCCTGGCCTTCCGGGTCGGCCTGTTCAACATCGGCGCCCAGGGCCAGCTGATCATGGGCGCGATCTGCGCCGCCTACGTGGGCTTCACCTGGGACCTGCCGGTCGGCATCCACCTGATCGTCTCCGTCCTCGCCGGTCTGATCGGTGGCGCGGTCTGGGGCGGCGTGGTCGGCCTGTTGAAGGCGAAGACCGGGGCGCACGAGGTGATCGTGACGATCATGCTCAACTACGTTGCCCTGTCGATCCTGCGGTGGCTACTGACGCTGAACGCCTTCCAGGTGCCCGGGTCCAACGACCCGAAGAGCCCGGTGGTCGACTCGTCCGCCCGGTTCCCGGACCTCCTCGGCATCCACACCGGCGTCTACGTCGGGTTCCTGGCCGCGATCGGGGTCTGGTGGCTGCTGTCGCGGTCGACGATCGGCTTCGAGATGCGGGCGGTCGGTGCCAATCCCGACGCGGCGCGTACGGCCGGCATCAACATCTCCAAGGCGTACATCCTCGTCATGCTCCTCGCCGGCATGCTCGCGGGCCTGGCCGGCGTCGAGCAGGTCAACGGCCACGAGGACCCGCTCACCGACGGCATCGCCGGGTCGCTCGGCTTCGACGCGATCACGGTCGCGCTGCTCGGGCGTGGCACCCCGCTCGGCACGGTGCTCGCGGCGATCCTGTTCGGCGCCCTGGACTCGGGCGGTCGCCAGATGCAGGCCGCCACGGGGACGCCGCTCGACCTCACCACGGTGCTGCAGGCGCTGATCGTCTTGTTCGTCGCGGCGCCGGCCCTGGTGAGAGGCGTGTTCCGGATCCATGACCGGGAAGAGGGCGAGACCGTGCTGGCGAAGGGGTGGAGCTGATGACCACCGCGGCCGTGACCGACACGGCAGGCGTTCCGCTCGACGTTGTGAGCCCGGCCGAGCGCCGGCGCTACGCCCGGATCGTCTCGATCCTGAGCGTGGCCGGACTGCTCCAGCTGTGGATGTGGGTGGCGACCTCGCCCGGTGACTTCACGTTCCTCGTCCAGCCGCAGACCGTCGACCACAACAAGATCGACATCTCCGCCGACGGGCCGACGCTCGGGCTGATCTGCCTGCTCGTCACCGCAGTCGTCCTGGCCCTGTTCGCGGTCGCCCCGACCCTCCGTGATCGGTCGCCCGGGATCTCGAGGACGCTGCAGTACGGGCCGCTGTTCGTGGCGCTGATGATCCTCACCGGGCTCGCGTTCATCATCGGATTCTGCGTGTGGGCCTACTCCGGGCAGACGCTCGATCCGCCGTTGCCGATGACCAACCCGCTCGAGGGCACGCTGAAGTTCGCGACGCCGCTGACCCTCGGCGCGTTGGCCGGCGCGATGTGCGAGCGGGCCGGCGTGATCAACATCGCGATCGAGGGGCAGTTCCTGGTCGGCGCGTTCTTCGCCGCGGTGGTCGCCACGATGGCCGGCAGCGCCTATGTCGGCCTGCTCGGCGGCATCGTGGCGGGGGTCGCCCTGGCGGCGCTGCTCGCGATGTTCGCGATCCGCTATCTGGTCAACCAGATCGTGGTCGGCGTGGTGCTCGTGGTGTTCGCCGGCGGTACGACCGGCTTCCTGCTCGACCAGATCCCGGACGACAAGATCGTCGACCTGAACAACCCGCCGATCCTCGAACCGATCGACATCCCGGGCCTGTCGAGTCTGCCCATCGTCGGCGACTCGGTCTTCGCCCAGAACTTCCTCGTCTACCTGATGTTCATCTCGGTCCCGCTGGCCTGGTTCCTGCTGTTCCGTACCCGCTGGGGACTCCGAGTGCGGGCGGTCGGCGAACACCCGAGGGCCGCTGACACGGTCGGCATCAAGGTGAAGGGGCGGCGCTGGCAGGCCGTACTCGTCGGCGGCGTGTTCGCCGGGCTCGGCGGCGCGTTCTACACCGTCGGCAGCACCGGCGCCTTCGACAAGGACGCGTCGGCGGGCACCGGCTTCATCGCGCTGGCCGCACTCATCATGGGCCGCTGGCACCCGGTCGGTGCGTTCTTCGCCGCGTTGTTCTTCGGCTTCGTGTCGCAGATGCAGACGCAGCTGCAGATCCTGCAGAAGATCCCGACCGAGCTGCTCAGCATGACGCCGTACCTCGCCACCGTGATCGCGGTCGCCGGTCTGCTCGGCGGGGCCGCCAAACCCCCGGCGGCCGACGGTGAGCCCTACGTGAAGGAATAGGCGGGCCGTGGCCGACATCGACTGGGACGCGCTTCGCAGGCGTGCCCGCGAGCTGCGCGGCCTGGCGTACGCGCCCTACTCCCACTTCCCGGTCGGTGCCGCCGCCCTCGTCGACGACGGCCGGATCGTCGCCGGCTGCAATGTCGAGAACGCGTCCTACGGCGTGACGCTGTGCGCCGAGTGCGGGCTGGTGTCGGACCTGGTCGCGAGCGGCGGCGGGCGGCTGGTGGCCTTCACCTGCTGCGACTCGAAGGACGACCGCCTGATGCCGTGCGGTCGCTGCCGCCAGCTGCTGTGGGAGCACGGCGGACCCGACCTGCTCGTCGACACACCCAAGGGGATCTGGCGGATGGCCGACGTGCTGCCGCTCGCCTTCGGCCCGGAGGACCTGGAGCGAGGACGGACCGACCGCTAGAACCGTACGCTGACCTTGCTTTGCCGGATGTCAGGAGGCGAACGTGCCGGAGGTACACGACGCGGTCGAGGTGATCGCGGCCAAGCGCGACGGCGGCGAACTGACCGACAGCCAGATCGACTGGGTCGTCGACGCCTTCACCCGCGGTGACGTGCATGCCGAGCAGATGTCGGCGCTGGCGATGGCGATCCTGCTCCGGGGCATGACCCGCAGCGAGGTCGCCCGGTGGACCGGCGCGATGATCCGCAGCGGCGAGCGGATGGACTTCGCACCGCTGTCGCGGCCGACCGTCGACAAGCACTCGACCGGCGGCGTCGGCGACAAGATCACGTTGCCGCTGGCGCCTCTGGTCGCGGCCTGTGGGATCGCCGTGCCACAGCTGTCCGGTCGGGGACTCGGCCACACCGGCGGCACGCTCGACAAGCTGGAGTCGATCCCGGGGTGGCGCGCCGACCTGAGCAATGACGAGATCATGGCGCAGCTGGAGTCGGTCGGCGCCGTCATCTGCGCGGCCGGGTCGGGTCTGGCTCCGGCCGACAAGCGGCTCTATGCGCTGCGCGACGTGACCGGCACCGTCGAGTCGATCCCGCTGATCGCGTCGTCCATCATGAGCAAGAAGATCGCCGAGGGCACCGGCGCCCTGGTGCTCGACGTCAAGGTCGGCTCCGGCGCGTTCATGAAGTCGATCGACGACGCGAGAGAGCTGGCCCGGACGATGGTGGATCTGGGCACCGACGAGGGGCTGCGTACGGTCGCGTTGCTGACCGACATGGAGTCGCCGCTGGGCCGTACCGCCGGCAACGCCCTCGAGGTACGCGAGGCGGTCGACGTACTCGCCGGCGGCGGTCCGCCCGACGTGGTCGAGCTGACCCTCGCCCTGGCCCGGGAGATGCTAGCCGCCGCCGGACATGACGACGTCGATCCGGCCGACCGGCTGGCCGACGGCGACGCGATGGACGTCTGGCGCGACATGATCCGGGCGCAGGGCGGCGATCCCGACGCACCGTTGCCGGAGGCTCGTGAGCGACATGTCGTCGACGCGCCGTCGGGCGGAGTCCTGCTGAGTCTCGACGCGCTCGCGGTCGGCGTGGCCGCTTGGCGACTCGGCGCCGGCCGGGCCAAGGCGGGCGACGCGGTCCAGGCCGGCGCCGGAGTCGAGTGGCATGCGAGGCCCGGCGACACCGTCCGCGCCGGCGAGCCGCTGTTGACCCTCCACACCGACGACCCGGGCCGGTTCGAGCGGGCGCTGGCGGCCCTCGACGGCAGCTTCGCCATCGCGACGGACCGGCCGGCCCCGGTCGTCACGCCGCGAGACATCGTCCTCGACCGGATCGGCTGAGCCGGTACGGGCGGCGTCCCGCGAGATGACGGGGGAGCCTGGCACGATGGGCACATGGCGCTGCCCCTCGACACGATCCGCCAGGCTCCGAAGGCCTTGCTGCACGACCATCTCGACGGCGGCCTGCGGGCCGAGACGATCGTGGAGATCGCCGCCGAGGTCGGACATCAGCTGCCGCGTACCGACCCCGACGACCTTCGGCAGTGGTTCGTCGAGTCCGCCGACTCCGGCTCGCTCGAGCGCTACCTCGAGACGTTCGAGCACACCGTGGGCGTCATGCAGCGGCGCGAGGACATCGTGCGGGTCGCGGCCGAGTGCATCGAGGACCTGGCCGCCGACCAGGTCGTCTACGCCGAAGTCCGCTACGCGCCGGAGCAGCATCTGACCGAGGGGCTCGAGCTGGACGAGGTCGTCGACGCGGTTCGCGACGGCTTTGACCAGGGCATGGCCAACGCCGCTGCGGCCGGCAATCCGATCGTCGCGCGGCAGCTCGTGACCGCGATGCGGCACCAGGCCCGCTCGATGGAGATCGCCGAGCTCGCAGTCGCCTATCGCGACCAGGGTGTCGCCGGCTTCGACATCGCCGGCGCCGAGGCGGGCTACCCTCCGACCCGCCATCTCGACGCGTTCGAGTACCTCCAGCGTGAGAACGCGCACTTCACGATCCATGCCGGCGAGGGATTCGGGCTGCCGTCGATCTGGCAGGCTATCCAGTGGTGCGGCGCCGATCGGCTCGGCCACGGCGTACGCATCGCCGACGACGTCCAGGCGTACGACGACGGCAAGGTCCTGCTCGGCCGACTCGCCGCGTACGTACGCGACAAGCGCATCCCCTTGGAGATGTGCCCAAGCTCCAACGTGCAGACCGGCGCCGCCGACTCGATGGAGAAGCACCCGATCGGGCAGCTGACCCGGCTGCGGTTCCGGGTCACGGTCAACACCGACAACCGGCTCATGAGCGGCACGTCGATGAGCCGGGAGATGCACCTGCTGTCCGAGGCCTTCGACTACGACCTGGCCGACCTGCAGTGGTTCACCGTGAACGCGATGAAGAGCGCGTTCCTGCCGTTCGACGAGCGGCTGACGCTGATCAACGACATCATCAAGCCGCGCTACGCCGCACTCGGTGCCTGACCCGGTCCGGCCAGCGTGCGGACGTACGCCTCGGCCTGCCGCAGTGACATGGGCCGGCAGCCGAGCCGGATCGCGTCGGCGACGATGACCGGCTCTCGTCGGTAGAGCAGCAGACCTCGTCGCCACAGCACCCACGGCGGTTTGCGGTGCTCGCGGAGGTCACGCAGCAGGCGCAGTCCGAACGTGAGGAGTCGCGGCCGTCGCAGGCAGATCGCCGCCGCCAGCAGTCCGCGGTCCCGGCAGTCGGCCACGATGTGCGGCGCGAACACCCCCTCCGCCACGAACAGCGGTGCTCCCGCCAGGTCGAGCACCTGCCCGCCGGTCCGGCGGTCCATCGCGATGTCGTAGACCGGCACGTCGGCCCGGCCTGATCGGCACAGCGACTCCATCGCATCCATCGCGGCCGCCGAGTCCCAGCTGCGCGGATCGTCCCAGTCGACGACGCCGATCGGCAGCCGTGGCAGCTCGGGATCGTCGCCGTCGCGGTAGAAGTCGTCGAGCCGCAGGATGGGGTAGCCCAGCCGCTCGGCCAGGCGCGATTTGCCCGACCCCGACGGTCCGGCGAGGACGACGACGCGAGCGGGCACCCGCCAGATTCTGCCCTACGCGGCGAGCCGGTCAGTCCGGTCGGGCCGGGTCGAGTCCGATCGGCCGGGAGCGCCGGTCGGCCCAGGCCGGGATGAACGCGACGATCAGGACGACGACGGTCAGGCCGAACCCGGTCGAGTAGCCGGTGATCCCGACCAGCGCCCCGAAGGCCACGGCACCGATGCCCATGCCGCCGTCGTACGCGAGGTTCCAGATCGCGCTGACCCGGGCGTACTCCGCCTCGGCGACCCGGTCGTACATCATCGCGAGCGTCACGTTCTGGGCCGCGCCGAAGCCGATGCCGAACAGCAGCATGCCGCCGATCACCGCGACCGGGTTGCCGACGAAGACCAGCGCCAGCATGCCGGCGGCGGCCAGACCGACCGACGGGACGAGCAGCCGCTCCGACCCGAATCGGTCGCCGAACCGGCCGGCCAGCCAGCGGGCCGCGAGCACGGCGGTCGCCTGGACCAGCAGAGCGAGGCTGATCAGCTGCCGGCGGTCCTCGGACACCGTCAGCGGCAGGAAGGTCAGGACGACACCGACGGCGATCGTGATCGCGGTGAAGACCATCGCCGGCGGGAGCAGTCCCGAGGTGGTGAGGCCGCGCAGGATCGGGACTGGCGGCTCGGGATGGTCGCGGCGACTCGGCAGGCCTGGCACCAGGATCAGGGCGGCGAGCGACGTCACCATGGCTGCCAGGAAGATCGGATCGAACCCGACCCACGAGGTTAGCGACACGCCGAGGGCCAGTCCGATCACGCCGGGCGCGCCGAACGCGACGCCGTAGACCGCGAGTCCCTCGGCCCGGCGTCGCGC
Source organism: Nocardioidaceae bacterium (assembly GCA_035262905.1). GTDB lineage: Bacteria > Actinomycetota > Actinomycetes > Propionibacteriales > Nocardioidaceae > DATFRX01. The sequence continues at coordinate 139 of DATFRX010000052.1, read as the reverse complement.
CGGCACCAGCTTCGCGACCAGAGCCGTAGCGCCGACGACGATGATCGCGAGGCCGGCGCCTCGGAACAGGCACACCACGAGGACGAGGACGAGGTTCGACGACATCGTGAGCACGGCGGCCGGCGCCCCCAGCAGGATC
>DATFRX010000051.1:0-12933 GCA_035262905.1 Nocardioidaceae bacterium | reverse complement strand
ATGTCCAGCGACACCTTGACCTGGTCGAGGAGCACGCCGAACCGCGCGTAGCAGTCGCCGTCGCGCCGGGTCCGCACCTGCGGCACTCCGTCGGCGAGCAGCTCGCCGTACGCCAGGTACGGCGCGTCGCGGCGCAGGTCGAAGTCCAGCCCCGAGGCGCGCGCGATGGGTCCGGAGGCGCCGTACGCGGCCGCCGCGGCGGCGGTGAGCACGCCGACCCCGGTGGTACGGGCGAGGAAGATGTCGTTGCGCCGGATCAGGTGATCGAGATCGGGCAGCCGGCGGCGCACGTCGGCGATCGCCTGCCGGGCCCGCGTGGTCCAGCCCGCCGGCACCTCCTCCTTGAGCCCGCCGACCCGGTTGAACATGTAGTGCATCCGGCCGCCGGAGACCTCTTCCATGACGGCCTGGATGGTCTCCCGCTCCCGGAACGCGTAGAAGATCGGCGTGATCGCGCCGATCTCCAGCGGGTAGGAGCCGAGGAACATCAGGTGGTTGAGCACCCGGTTGAGCTCGGCCAGCAGGGTCCGGAGCCAGGTCGCGCGGACCGGAACCTCCATGCCCAGCATCCGCTCGACCGCGAGCACCACGCCGAGCTCGCTGGAGAACGCCGACAGCCAGTCGTGCCGGTTGGCGAGCACGATGATCTGGCGGTAGTCGCGGACCTCGAAGAGCTTCTCGACGCCACGGTGCATGTAGCCGATGATCGGCTCGCAGTCGACGATCCGCTCTCCGTCCAGCGTGAGCCGGAGCCGGAGCACGCCGTGCGTCGCGGGATGCTGCGGGCCGATGTTGAGCACCATGTCCTGCGTCGCGAGCTCGACACCACCGCCGCGTTCGTAGCCGTCGGCCTCGGCGCCGAAGCCGGCTGCGCCGTCGCCGATTCCGACCGTCACCTGGCGGGGCTCGCTCACGGCCCCATCGTGCCACCCACGACGATCCGCCACTCAGACAGTGGCGATCCGTCACTCGGACAGTCGCGATCCGCCACTCAGACAGTGGCGATCGAAACGGCCTACGCTGACGGCGTGGACGATCTGTTCGAAGTGCCCGGCGTGCCGTGGGTCGGGGTCAGCCCGGCGCTGGCCACGGTGCGACATCAGGTCCTGCTCGCAAGCCTGGTGCTTGTGCTGGCCGGACTCGGCGCACTGAGCCTGCTATGGACCGGCCTGATCTTCGCGATCGGCGCGCCGATCGCGCTGGTCGCAGCCGCGGTCGGCTGGCGCCTGGTCAGCCGCAGCGCCGCCGCCTGGGCCTATGCCGAGCGCGACGACGATCTGTTCATCCGCCGGGGCGTGGCATTCCGCCGGATCGAGGTCGTGCCGTACGGCCGGATGCAGCTCGTCGACGTGACGGCCGGTCCGCTGCAACGGCTGCACGGAATCGCCACGGTGCACCTGCACACTGCCTCGCCGGACACGACCGCCCGGATCCACGGACTGCCTCCGGCCGAGGCGAAGCGGCTGCGCGATCGACTCACGGCACGCGGCGAAGCCCAGGCGGCCGGACTGTGACCGAGTCCGTCGGTCCGCCGCCGGAGCCGTCCTCGCACCGGCTGCATCCGATCTCGCCGCTGCTCCGAAGCGGGCTGTTCCTCGTGGCCTGGGCCGGCTGGGCGATCAACAACGCGCGCAACGAGGGCATCAACGGCAGCGAGATCGGCATCTCCGGGTTGGCGGTGCTCCTCGCCGGGCTCGCCTTCGGCACCGCGTCGTGGTGGTTCACCCGCTACCACGTCGACGCCGAGGAGATCCGGATCGAGTCCGGAGTGTTCGTACGCCGGTCGCGCCGGATCCGGATCGAGCGGCTGCAGGCCGTCGAAGTACAGCAGCCGTTCCTGGCCCGGGCGTTCGGACTCGCGGAGCTGACCCTGGAGACAGCCGGCGTCGGCGAGTCCGAGGCCAAGCTCGCGTTCCTGACCTACGACGAGGCCGTGCAGCTACGACACCTGCTGCTCTCCGAGCGCGGGGAGCCGGAGCAGCAGCCCGTGGTCGCGTACGAGCCGGTGATCTATCGCGCCGACACCGGTCGCCTGCTGGCCAGCCTCGTGCTCCGCACCGGATTCGTGGCAGCCGTCGCCTTCACCGCACTCGGTGTGCTGATCACTCCGCTCGGCGGGCGTCCGATCGGCGCGGCCGTCCTGATCGCGGCGGTGATTGGTCTCGCCACCGTGCTGGGACGGCAGTTTCTCACCTGGTACGGCTTCACCCTCCGCGAGACGGTCCAGGGTCTCCGGATCCACAGCGGGCTGCTGTCGGTGCGGTCGCAGACCGTACCCGCCGGCCGGGTGCAGGGTGTGGTGCTCGTCGAGCCGCTGCTGTGGCGGCTGCTCGGCTGGGCCCGGGTCGACGTCACGGTCGCGGGCGTGGCGCACAGCCGAGACGACGAGAAGCAACTCGTCTCGGCGCTGGTGCCGGTGGCGCCGCGGGCCGAGGCGATCGCGCTGGTGCGCCGGCTCCTGGCGGCCGACCCGACCGCGATCGAGCTGCGCCCCGCCCCGTCACGCGCCCGGCGACTCGACCCGATCGGGCAGCCGATGCTCTACGTCGGACTCGACGCCACGCTCGCGGTGACTCGACGCGGGGTCATGACGACCCGGACCGACGTGGTGCCGCGGCACAAGATCCAGTCGGTTCACGTCCATCAGGGGCCGCTGCAGTCCGCACTGCAATTGGCCAGCGTGCACATCCACTCGCCGGTCGGGCCGGTCGCGGCGGTCGCCATGCATCGGGACCAGGCCGAGGCATGGGCGCTGGCGCTCGCACTCACCAAGGCGCCGGTACTCCCACCGCAGTGACGATCCAGCCGAAGTCACCAAGGCCCGGCGACGCGGTCAGCTCGGCGTCGGCCCCCGCATCCGACAGGGCGCGGACGTAGCCGACCGGGTCGTCACGAGCCGACTCCAGATCGGGCCGGGTGCCGTGCACGCCCAGCGACCGCAATGCCTCGCGCTGCCGCAGCAGCCGACTCCGACCGGCGGCGGCCACCGCGTCGAGCGCCACATCGGCCGTGACATCGCGACTGCCGTCGTACGCGACGTCGACGGCCCGGCCACCGCGATACGACCGCAGCGAGCCGTACTCGGGCCGGGCCGGTTCGACATGGCCGTAGTCGATCGCGACGGCCAGCCCCCGATCGAGCCGCCGGACGACGTCGCGCCAGGCCACGTCACGGGCGCGCCCGATCTCGACTCGGTGCCCCGGCTCCGACACGGGCCACCACCGGCGCGCCCACTCCAGCTCGGGTCCGACGACGTCGTCACCGAGGGTCTCGCGTCCATTGGCTGGGTCGACCAGGACCTCGCGGAGCCGGCCGTCGTCGTCGACCTCGGCGACTGAGCACGGGACGTTGTCCAGCCACTCGTTCGCGATGACGAGGCCGTCGATCCGGTCGGGGAGGTCGGTGCGCCACTCGATCCGGTCGGAGAGCCGCTCCGGTCGGGGTCGCCGGTCGATCGCCACCAGCGTCAGATCGGGGCGGCTCGACTCGAGCCCCGCGGCTAACTCGCCGCCGCCGGCTGCCAGGTCGATGACGGTGTCCAGGTCACAGGCGGCGGCGAGGTCGGCGATCGCGCCGGCAAACCGTGGCGAGGCCGTGCTCGACGTGCGGAAGTGGTCGCCCGGCGCGTGTCGGGTGTAGAAGCCGTCCGGGCCGTAGAGCGCCAGCTCCCACGCCTGTCGCAGCGGCATCACCGCGCCAGTCTCCCGTACGACGGTCGGCACCGGCCGGCCCGTCGCGGGTCGCCCGAATCCCTGAGGGTAGGCAAATCGCGAAACACGCCGGCGTGTCTCGCGATTTGGCTACCGCCAGTGGTCGGCTCGGACCGCCCGCCGGCCGCCCCGATGTAAGACCCGCCTGTGATCCACCCCATAACGCGATCGGTATCCCCGGTTCGGCCACCCGGGCTAGCCTGGAGGCGTCGACTGTTGATCGCTTCGCAACAGTCCGGTACCCGTCAGGGACTGGAACGAAAGGCGTAGCAATGTCCCCCATTCGCATCGGCGTGATCGGCGCCGGAAGGGTCGGCGCGGTCCTGGCAGCCGCCCTTCGCGAGGCCGGCCACGACGTGGTCGCGGTCTCGGCCCGATCGGCCGGATCTCGCACCCGCGCCGAGACGCTGCTGCCCGGCGTACCCATCAAGGCGCCCCTCGACGTCGTTCGGGCCGCCGACCTGGTCATGTTGACCGTTCCTGACGACTTCCTCCCGGCGCTGGTCGAGGAGCTCGCCGCGGCGGCTGTCTTCGGCCCGAACCACACGGTGATCCATACCAGTGGCCGGCACGGCATCACCGTCCTCGCGCCGGCGACCCGGGCCGGAGCCGCGGTGGCCGCACTGCATCCCGCGATGACGTTCACCGGCACCGATCTCGACCTGGAGCGGGTGCCCGGCTGCGTGTTCGGCCTGACCAGTGACGAGCGGGCCGAGGCGCTCGGTCGGCAGCTCGTCGAGGACGTCGGCGGCGTGCTCACCGTGATCCCCGAGGAGCGGCGGACGCTCTATCACGCGGCCCTGGTGCACGGCGCCAATCACCTGGTGACCCTGGTGAGTCAGGCGTCCGCCCTGCTCCGGCAGGCCGGTTCCACCGACCCGGCGGCGACACTTCGGCCCCTGCTGACGGCGGCTCTGGACAACGCGCTGGCCTACGGCGACGCGGCGCTGACCGGCCCCGTCGTACGCGGCGACCAGAGCACGATCGCGGCGCATCTCGACGGTCTGGTCGACGTACCCGGTCCGACCCTCGACGCCTACCTCGCGATGGCGAGGGCCACCGTGGAGCACGCCGTGAGCGATGGGCGGCTGCCGCGTGACCGGGCGCGTAACCTGATGGAGCTGTTCGACGCGGCCGTGTGGGAGGCCACTGCCGCCGAGATGCTGGACGCGGCACCGGCCGCTGATCCAGGACACCTGTGATGCAACCATCGCGCTGCGGCGCCATCCCGGACGGAGAGTTACGCGGATGACGCCGTCGATCGCCGACACGGTCCAAGAACTCAACGAGGCGCTGACTCCCACCCGGCTGGCGATGTCGCCGGTCGCCCTGGTCCCGACGATGGGCGCGCTCCACGACGGTCACGCCGAGCTGCTGCGGACCGCCCGGGCGCTCGGCGACGTGGTCGTCGTGTCGATCTTCGTCAACCCGACCCAGTTCGGCGAGGGCGAGGACTTCGACCGCTATCCGCGTACGCTCGACGCCGACCTCGCCAGGTGTGAGAAGGAGGGCGTCGACGTCGTCTTCGTTCCGGACGCGGCCGAGATGTATCCGTTCGGCATCGCCGACGGACCGATGATCGACCCGGGCGCACGAGGCGCGGTGCTCGAGGGCGCCAGTCGTCCGACCCACTTTCGGGGCGTGCTCACCGTCGTGACCAAGCTGCTGTCGATCGTGCGGCCGTCACAGGCAGTCTTCGGCGAGAAGGACTACCAGCAACTGGTGCTGATCCGTGACCTGGTACGGACGCTCTTCCTCGGCGTCGGCATCGTCGGCGTACCGATCGTCCGGGAAGCCGACGGCGTCGCCCTCTCGAGCCGCAACGCCTATCTCACCGAGGAGGAGCGCCGGCATGCCCGGGCCCTCTCGCGCGCCCTGTTCGCGGGTCGTGACGCCGCCGAGGCCGGAGCGGCCGCTGTTATGGATGCGGCAAGGGGCGTGCTCGACGACGTTCCCGAAGCCGACGTCGACTATCTGATCCTGACCGACCCGGAGCTCGGGACGCCGCCGGACGAGGGCGACGCCCGGCTGCTGGTCGCGGCTCGGGTCGGCGCGACCCGGCTGATCGACAACGTCGCTTTGACCCTCGGCGACCCGGCCGCCGGCGCCGCCCACCCACGAGGTGCCGCAGGGTGAGGAGCTGGCTCGGCAGCGACATCGGACTCCCGCCGGTGCCCGGTCGGCTGACCGCGCCGGCGCCCGGTTGGAGTATGGACGCCGACGTGGTCGTGATCGGCTCCGGTATCGCAGGTCTCACGGCCGCGCTGAGTCTGCGCTCGGCGGGACGGATCGTCGTCGTCACCAAGGACCATCTGTCGGCCGGCTCGACGCAGTGGGCGCAGGGCGGCATCGCGGCGGCGATCGGCCCCGGCGACACTCCAGAGCAGCACCTGACCGACACGCTGGTCGCCGGGGCAGGGCTCTGCGACACCAAGGCCGTTGAGGTCCTCGTCACCGAGGGACCGGAGGCGCTGCGCGAGCTGATCGATCGCGGCACTCGGTTCGACGTGGCCGGCACCGGCGAACTGCAGTTGGCCCGGGAGGGCGGCCATCGCCAGAACCGGATCGTGCACGCGGGCGGTGACGCCACCGGCGCCGAGATCCAGCGGGCCCTGGTCGAGGCGGCCAGAAGGGCCGATCCGATCGAGATCATCGAGCACGCCCTCGCGCTCGACCTGGTGCTCGACGACGCCGGTGCTGTCGCCGGTGTGACCCTGCACGTCATGGGCGAGGGCCAGCGCGACGGGGTCGGCGCGATCCGGGCCAAGGCGGTGGTACTCGCCAGCGGCGGCATCGGCCAGGTGTTCTCGGCGACGACGAACCCGGCGGTCTCGACCGGCGACGGCATGGCGATGGCGCTGCGAGCCGGAGCCGGGCTGCGCGACCTGGAGTTCGTCCAGTTCCATCCGACGGTGTTGTGGCTGGGCGCCGATCAGTACGGTCAGCAGCCGCTGATCTCTGAGGCGGTCCGGGGCGAAGGGGCGTACCTCGTCGACGATGCCGGTGTGCGGTTCCTCCAAGGGCAGCACGAGCTGGCCGACCTGGCTCCGCGGGACGTGGTCGCGAAGGCGATCATGCGCCGGATGCAGGAGACCGGCGCCGACCACATGTGGCTCGACGGTCGCCACCTCGGCGAGCAGCTCTGGCACGAACGCTTCCCGACCATCCTCGCCACCTGCCGGCGCCACGGCATCGACCCGGTCACCGACCTGATCCCGGTCGCGCCGGCCTGCCACTACGCCTCCGGCGGCGTCGCGACCGACCTGTGGGGACGGACCAGCGTTCCCGGTCTGTACGCCTGCGGCGAGGCCGCCAGCTCCGGCGTCCACGGTGCCAACCGCCTGGCGTCCAACTCCCTCCTCGAGGGTCTCGTCTTCGCCCGTCGGATAGCCCGCGCGATCAAGGGCGGCGACCACGGACTCGACGATCCGTCACTTAGGCTCCGACGATCCGCCAACCCGGCAAGGGTCGTCGACCGAGACGATGCGGATCGTCGTGGCCTAAGTGACGGATCGTCTCGGCAGGCCCTGCTCGCCGCGAGTACGCTCCCCGCGCTGCAGGCGGCGATGACCGAGCAGGCCGGGGTGTTGCGGACCGATGCGGGGCTGCGTGGGATGGCCAAGCAGCTGGCCGAGCTCGCTGCCGGCGAACCCGGCCGGCCCGAGACGGCCGACTGGGAGGCGACCAACCTGCTCACGGTCGCCGCCGGACTGACGCTCGCGGCGCAGGCGCGGCAGGAGACCCGCGGCTCGCACTGGCGCGAGGACTTCCCGGCCCGCGACGACGAGACCTGGTCGGTGCATCTCGTACTCGCTCGCGGAGAGGACGGCATGTTGAGCATGGAGGCGCACGATGTCGACGCTGAGTGAGGTCCGGGCCCGGCTGGCCGAGGCCGGTCTGAGCCCGGACGAGGTGGAGGCGCTGGTACGCGCGGCGCTCGCCGAGGACCTGCGCGGCGGCGAGGACGTCACCTCGGTCGCGACGATGACCGACGAACCGGTCACCGCCGACCTGGTGGCCCGGGCCGACGGGGTTGTCGCCGGGATCGCAGTGGCCGAGCTGGCCTTCGCCCTGGCGGCCGGCGACGTCGACCTGCGGCCGCAGGTGGAGGACGGCGACCAGGTCAGCCGGGACGACGTACTCCTCACCGTGACCGGCCCCGGTCGCGGTCTGCTGACGGCGGAGCGTACGGCGCTCAACCTGCTATGCCACCTGTCCGGGATCGCAACCCAGACCGCCCGATGGGTCGTCGCCATCGCGGACTCCAAGGCGCAGGTCAGGGACACCCGCAAGACGACCCCGCTGCTTCGCAGCCTGGAGAAGTACGCCGTGCGCTGCGGCGGTGGCGTCAACCATCGGATGGGCCTGTCGGACGCGGCGCTGGTCAAGGACAACCACGTCGCAGCGGCCGGCGGCGTGGTCGCGGCCTATCGGCGGGTGCGCGAGCGATTCCCGAACCTGCCGGTCCAGGTCGAGGTCACGACCCCGGAGGAGGCGGTGGAGGCCGTCGAGGCGGGCGCCGACGAGCTGCTGCTGGACAACATGACCGCGGCCGACATGCGGCGCGCGGTCGACGTGGTCGCGGACCGGGCCCGGCTGGAGGCCAGCGGCGGCCTGACGCTCGACCAGGCGGCGGCTGTGGCTGCGACCGGCGTCGACTATCTGTCGGTCGGCGCCCTGACCCACTCGGCGCCGGCCCTCGACATCGCGATGGACCTGCGAGAGCGCTGAGGCGTCGGATGCTGCTCTGCGTCGACATCGGCAACCGCCAGACGGTGCTCGGCGTCTTCGACGACGACAAGCTGGTCCACCACTGGCGGGTCGCCACCGACGAGGGACGCACCGTCGACGAGTGGCACTTCCTCGTCACCGGCCTGCTGGAGCGGGCCGGCTGCGACGTCGAGGGCATCGCGGTCTGCTCGACGGTGCCGATGGTGTTGCACGAGTGGCGGCTGATGCTGACCCGCTACCTGGCCGACATCGAGCATGTCGTGGTCGAGCCAGGCGTACGGACCGGTGTGCCGGTGCTGATGGACAACCCGCGAGAGGTCGGGACCGATCGGATCGCGAACGCGTTGGCCGCCGCCGAGCGCTACGACGGTCCGTGCATCGTGGTCGACTTCGGCACCGCGACCACCTACGACGTGGTCAGCGAGCGGGGTGAGTACGTCGGGGGCGCGATCGCACCGGGCATCGAGGTGTCCGTCGAGGCACTCGGCCGGCGGGGTGCCCAGCTGCGCCGGGTCGAGCTGCTCCGGCCGCGCTCAGTGATCGCCAAGAACACCGTCGAGGCGCTGCAGGCCGGGGCGGTGTTCGGCTTCGCGGCCCAGGTCGAGGGGATGGTCGCCCGGATGACCACCGCGATGGGGCTGGATCGCGATCAAGTCACCGTGATCGCGACCGGCGGGCTGGCTCCGGTGGTGCTCGACGAGTGCGCTGCCGTCGACGTCCACGAGCCCTGGCTGACGCTGCACGGTCTCCGCCTGGTGTTCGAACGCAACCGGGCATAACCACGTCGCGCCCGGAGCGATCGGGCTCGTACGCTGTGGCGTCATGAGTCAGCAGACCGACCCGGCGCCGTACGACGACGATCTTCCCGAGCAGCTGCGGGTCCGCCGGGACAAGCGGGCCGAGCTGATCCAGCGCGGTGTCGAGCCGTACCCGATCACGGTGCCGCGCACTCACACACTGCGCCAGGTTCGCGAGCTCTATGACACGTCCGACCTGGAATCCGACGGCGCGACCGGGGTCGAAGTCTCGGTGACCGGCCGGGTCATCTTTCGCCGCGACACCGGAAAGCTGTGCTTTCTCCGATTGCGAGAAGGCGACGGTACGGAGTTGCAGGCGATGGTTTCGCAGGCCGACGTCGGCGAGGAATCCCTGGCCGATCTGAAGGCGCTGGTCGACATCGGCGATCTGCTCTCGGTGACCGGCGAGGTCGTGCGGAGCCGGCGGGGCGAACTCTCGGTGCGCGTCACGGCCTGGCAATTCGTCGCGAAAGCGCTCCGGCCGCTTCCGGTCGAGCATCACCCGTTGTCCGACGAGGCGAAGATCCGGCTGCGCTACGTCGACATGATTCAGCACGAGCGGCCACGCCAGATGGTGCGGGCCAAGGCGACGGTGCTGAAATCCTTTCGGGCGACATTTGACCGCTTGGGATATGTCGAAGTCGAGACCCCGGTGCTGCAGTTGACCAATGGCGGTGCGGCGGCGCGTCCGTTCCGCACCCATCTTGCGGCATTTGACCAGGAGATGCTGCTTCGGATCGCGCTGGAGTTGGACCTGAAGCGAGCCGTTGCGGGTGGCGTCGACCAGGTCTTCGAGATCGGAAAGACTTTTCGTAACGAAGGGGTCGACTCGACACATAGTCCCGAGTTCCTGATGATGGAGGCTTATCAGGCCTACGGCGACTACAACACGATGATGGAGCTTGCGCGAGAGCTCATCCTGGACGCTGCGAAGTTGCTTGATCGTACGGTGGTTCCGGGCCGCGACGGCTCCGAGATCGACCTGTCACAGCCGTGGCGGCGAGCGTCGCTGCTGGAGCTGGTTTCCGAGGCGGTCGGCGAATCGGTCACACTCCATTCCGATGTCGACCATTTGCGACGTTTGGCAGCCGATCGAGAGGTCGAGTTGCAGGACTCATGGGGTGCGGCCGAGATCATCCACGAGCTTTACGAGAAGCTTGTCGAACGTACGCTGATCCAGCCGACCTTCGTATGCGACTATCCGGCCGCCGTACGCCCGTTGGCCAAGCGACACCGTACGGATCCGGATCTGGTCGAGGCGTTTGATCTGGTGATCAACGGCGTGGAGATCGGACCGGCCTACAGCGAACTCAATGACCCCGTGATTCAGCGAGAGCGGCTGGTCGAACAGTCCCTATTGGCCGCGGCCGGCGATCCGGAAGCGATGGAGCTCGACGAGGAGTTCCTCCGGGCGATGGAGTTCGGCATGCCTCCGATGGGCGGCATCGGATTGGGAATCGACCGGATCGTCGCACTTCTCATGGGAGCCGGATCAATTCGAGAGTCGATTCTTTTTCCGTTGCTTCGGCCCGAGTGAAGATCGGTTATTCGTTTACGCATCGACTGTGGCATTATCTGTGATGCGATCATTTCGATCGCTCCCAGGTCTTCGGGGGCCTGGTTCCACGAAAGGAATGGGCGATGGCACGAGAGGTGCAGATAAAGCTTGTCGACGATCTCGACGGTGGTTCGGCCGCCGAGACAGTCGCGTTCGGGCTCGACGGCTCGGCATATGAAATCGACCTGTCCAAGCGAAACGCCACAAAGCTCCGCAGCGCGCTCGAGCCGTATGTCGCCGGCGGCCGGAAGGTGACGCCTGCTCGCCGTGGCCGCGGTCGTGGCCGGGCCGCTCGGCCGGGTGGCCCGTCGGCCGCGGAGATCCGCGAATGGGCACGTGGCAACGGCTGGGAGGTTTCGGACCGCGGGCGGGTGCCCGCCGAGGTGCGGGACGCCTTCGACGCAGCGCACTGAGGGTCGCCTGAGACACCGGACGTGGGCACGCTCCCAGGCACCGGTTCGCCCGAGGTCAGGTTCCCCGTTTCGCGCTCAGCGTAATGCCGCCGGGGTACGGAACATCTGCCGTACCCCGGCGGTTCTTTTTGTTCAGAGTTCGCTTAGATGGGGACGTCTGGCTTGCGGGCCCAGCGTGGCCCGGTGGCGTTTGTCAGTCGATCTTGCAAAGTCACCTGGTCGTGCCGGATCCGTGTCCAGCCTGACGCCCACGCCGGCGACCTGCCCCTGATACCGGGGCTAGCATGGGAACAGCCGAGGGGAGAGTGCACTGATGTTCGAGCGATTTACCGACCGGGCACGCCGGGTAGTAGTCCTGGCGCAGGAAGAGGCCCGGATGCTCAGCCACAACTACATCGGTACCGAGCACATCCTGCTCGGACTGATTCACGAGGGTGAAGGCGTCGCCGCGAAGGCGCTGGAGAGCCTGGGAATCTCGCTGGAGGCCGTCCGCGCCCAGGTCGAGGAGATCATCGGCCAGGGTCAGCAGGCGCCCAGTGGTCACATCCCGTTCACCCCGCGAGCCAAGAAGGTCCTCGAGCTGAGCCTGCGCGAGGCGCTGCAGCTCGGCCACAACTACATCGGCACCGAGCACATCCTGCTCGGGCTGATCCGCGAGGGCGAGGGCGTCGCCGCCCAGGTCCTCGTCAAGCTCGGAGCCGACCTCAACCGGGTCCGCCAGCAGGTGATCCAGCTGCTGTCGGGCTACCAGGGCAAGGAGGCCGCTCCGGCCGGTGGACCGGCGGAGGCCGGCCCCAGCAGCTCGCTGGTCCTCGACCAGTTCGGCCAGAACCTCACGCAAGCCGCTAGAGAGGGCAAACTCGATCCGGTCATAGGCCGCGAGAAAGAGATCGAGCGCGTCATGCAGGTCCTCTCGCGGCGTACGAAGAACAACCCGGTGCTCATCGGGGAGCCCGGCGTCGGCAAGACCACGATCGTGGCGGGTCTTGCCCAGGACATCGTCCGCGGCGACGTGCCCGAGACGCTCAAGGACAAGCAGATCTACACCCTCGACCTCGGTGCCCTGGTCGCCGGGTCGCGCTACCGCGGTGACTTCGAGGAGCGCCTGAAGAAGGTGCTGAAGGAGATCCGTACCCGCGGCGACATCATCCTGTTCATCGACGAGATCCACACCCTGGTCGGTGCCGGTGCGGCGGAGGGCGCGATCGACGCCGCCAGCATCCTGAAGCCGATGCTGGCCCGTGGTGAGCTGCAGACCGTCGGTGCCACGACGCTCGACGAATACCGCAAGCACCTCGAGAAGGACGCCGCGCTGGAGCGTCGCTTCCAGCCGATCCAGGTCGAGGAGCCGTCGGCCGCGCACACCATCGAGATGCTGAAGGGTCTGCGCGACCGCTACGAGGCGCACCACCGGGTGACGATCACAGACGAGGCGCTGGTCTCGGCGGCGACCCTCGCGGAGCGCTACATCTCCGACCGGTTCCTTCCCGACAAGGCGATCGACCTGATCGACGAGGCGGGTTCGCGCCTGCGGATCCGCCGGATGACCGCGCCACCGGACCTGCGGGAGTTCGACGAGAAGATCGGCGACGTCCGGCAGCGCAAGGAGGCCGCCATCGACGGCCAGGACTTCGAGGCGGCCGCGCGCCTGCGCGACGAGGAGAAGCAGCTGATCGCCAAGAAGTCGGAGCGCGAGAAGCAGTGGCGCGCCGGCGACATGGACG
>DATFRX010000050.1:0-16431 GCA_035262905.1 Nocardioidaceae bacterium | reverse complement strand
CTAGGGGTTGATCTCGTCCGCGATCCGTTGGGCCTGCGCCGGGGTGAAGTGGGCGCTGATGTCGATCTTGCCGCCGCGGACGACGCCCTTCACGACCGGCGCCGAGATCACCACGTTGTCGACCACGACGGCGAGTTGGGGACGGTTCGTGCTCTTGTTCTGGCTGAGCCCCCGCGTGACGGCCTCGAACTTGGCTGCGCCGACGTCCGAGAGCGTGATGCCGACGACGTACTCGCCGTAGGAGCTGAGCCTCGCCTCGGCGCTGACCACGTCCGGCGTGCTCAGCACCGCCGGTCCGAGTCGATAGGCGTCCGGGCCGCCGGCGGCGCCGCACCAGACGCCGCCCGATCCGCAGGTCTTCGCGCGCGGGATGACCTGGAGCACCGGGCGGAACTCGATGTCGGCCGGTCGCCCCGTTCCGGCCAGCTCGGTCGGCCGTTGAGTTTGAGGTTGGGGGCTGGCCGATCCGGCCGCCGAGCCCGGCTGACCGGCTTGGGGCGAGGCGGTGTTCGGGTTGTTGCTCGAGCCGTCTCCGCCGGCGAGCACCATCGCGGATCCGGCGACCAGCAGCATGACCATGACCACCCCGGCCGCGATGATGGCCACACCCAGCCACGGCCGCGGCCCCTGGTTCATCTGCGGGGCGGTCATAACACTTCACGCTACTGCGCAAATGCGTACTCGCGGGAATCGACATCGTGGGGGCGGGGACCCCCACGATGTCGATTCGCCGGTGATCGGCCGGGTCAGGCCGGCGTACCTACCTTGTTGCGGCGGGCGTCGTCGGCGAACGGGTCGTCCGGACCCGGCAGGAACCGCTCCGGCTGCCCCTCCACGTGGAGCTGCGGGAGTCGCCGGTCGATCGACCGCGGCAGCCACCAGTTGAGCCGGCCCAGCAGGTGCATGACGGCCGGCACCAGCAGCATCCGGACGACGGTGGCGTCGACCAGGATCGCCGTCGCCATGCCGAGGCCGATCACCTTGAGGATGATGTCCGGGCTCGGGACGAAGGCTGCGAACACCGCGATCATGATCGCCGCCGCGGCCGTGATGACCCGGCCGGTGCCGGCCAGACCGTCGCCCACGGCGCGGGTGTTGTCCCGGGTACGGGTCCACGCCTCGCGCATCCGGCTGATCAGGAACACCTCGTAGTCCATCGACAAGCCGAACAGCACCGCGAACACGATCACTGGCACGAAGGCCGGCATCGGCGTCGAGGTGTCGATGCCGAGCAGCTGGCCGGCCCAGCCGCCCTCGAGGACGTACGACATCACGCCGTAGGCCGCTGCGACCGACAGCAGGTTCATCACCGCGGCCGTCAACGGGATCACGATGCTGCGGAACGACAGGAACAGCAGCAGCATCGACAGGGCGATGACGCCGGCGATCAGGTACGGCAGTCGGCTAGACACGTTCTCGTTGGCGTCGATGTTCGTTGCGGTGACACCGCCGACGTGCGCCGTGACACCGGTGCCGTCGGTCGCCGCCGGGATGACGCTGTCACGCAGCGTGTGGACGAGGTCCTCGGTCGCCGCGGCCTGCGGCCCGGTTGTGGGGATCACCGTGATCAGCGCGGCGTCGCCGGCCTCGTTGAGCTGCGGCGGCAACGCAGAAGCGACTCCAGGGGTCTGACCGATCTGAGCGTCGAGTTGCCGGACGGCGGACTGGTCGTTGGGCGCCGACAGCTCGGCGGCGACGATCAGCGGTCCGTTGGCGCCGGGGCCGAAGCTCTCGGTCACCATGTCGTAGGCCTGTCGCGACGACTTGCCGGCCGGGTCGTTGCCCGCGTCGGGGAAGCCGTAGCGCACACCGAGGAACGGTGATGCCAGCAGGAGCAGCAGGCCGACGCCGCCGACCGTCGCGATGATGCTGTGCCGGTTGACCAGCCGGCTCCAAGCGGCCCACCGCCGGGTCGGGACGACGTGGCCGCCGTCGGCGACCTCGAGACTCGCGCGGCGGACGAACGGCAGCTTCAGCCGGTCGACCCAACGGCCGAAGTAGCCCAGCAGCGCTGGGAACAGGGTGACTGCTGCCGCCATCACGATGAAGACCGCGACGATCGTGACGATCGCAGCTCCTCGCATGAAGGACAGGCCCATGGCGAACAGGCCGAGCATGCTCACGACGACGGTGCTGCCGGCGACCAGGACGGCCCGCCCGGCCGTGTCCAGGGTCGCGACAGTGGCCTGCTCTGGTTCGAGTCCGACTGCTCGCCACTCCCGGAATCTGGTGATCATCAGCAGTGAGTAGTCGATGCCGAGCGCGATGCCCATCATCGTGGCGAGCGCGGTCGACCAGTCCGGCACGTCGGTGAGTGCCGCGATGACGCCGGTGAGCGTGCCGCTGACGGCCAGGCCGGCGAGCGCCACGCCCAGTGGCAGTCCCGCCGCGACGACGGTGCCGAAGGTGACCAGGAGGATCAGGGCGGCGACGACCAGTGCGATCGTCTCCGAGCCGATCTCGGCCTGCTCAGCCTGCTGAATGGTCTGGCCGCCGAGGGCCACGTCCAGGCCGGGCCGCTCGGCGTCGTGCGCGGCGGCGAGCAGCTGGTCGGTGTCCTCGACCGGCATGTCGACCGGGTTGACCACGTCGAGGTTCAGCCGGGCGATCAGCGTCCGCTGGTCCTGCGAGATGCCACCCGGTGTGGCGTACGGATTGTCGATCGCCGCCACGTGCGGGAGCCCACGGAGCTCAGTGAGCAGGGCGGTGACGTCGGACTTCACGCCTGGTGAGGTCACGGCGTCGTTGGACCGGACCACCACGTCGACGGTGTCTCCGGACTGGGCCGGGAACCGGTTCTCCAGCAGGTCCTGTGCCTGCTTGGAGTCCGACCCGGGGGTCGAGTAGTCGGCGTTGAAGTCACCGGCGAACGCGGCCGACAGCCCGATGGCGATGGCCAGCGCGGCGATCCAGCCGAGGACGACGCGGCCGCGGTGACGGAACGCGACGCCCGCGAGCCGACCGAGCGGACCGGGCCGCGCTTGCGCCGCGGGGCCGCCGCTGTCGCGGGTGCGGGTTGGAAGAGACATCGAAATACCCCTAGAACGGTACGGAAAGGAAGATGACGACTGTGACTCAAAGTCATTTCAGTTACGATGATTAGCAAACCCGAGGTCTCGTTACTTGTCAAGCGGCTTAACTTCTGTGACGATGATTTACCTAACGTTCATTCCAGGAGGTGTGGCAGCACGTGTCTGTCATGTCCGGCAAGTCCGACACGCAGGCGGCGCCGAGCCGTCGCGAACGGGTGCGGGCGGCCACGATCGAGGAGATCAAGGCGACCGCCTTGCGCTTGATGCACGAGCAGGGCTCGGCCGACCTGCGGTTCTCCGACATCGCCCGCGAGATGGGGATGACCGCTCCGGCCCTCTATCGCTACTTCTCCGACCGCGACGCGCTGCTGTCAGCGCTGGTCGCGGATGCCTACAACGACCTGGCCGACGCCGTCGAGACGGCCCGCGAAGGTGTCCCCGCCGACGATCCGACCGGCCGCTGGTATGCGGTGTCCCAGGCGTTCCGGTCCTGGGCCAACAGTCAGCCGCAGCAGTTCGCCCTGATCTTCGGCGCGCCGGTGCCGGGCTTCGTGATGCCCCAGGAGGGGCCGGTCGCCGAGGCGTGTACTCGCGCGATCACCAACCTCAAGGCGTTCTTCGTCGAGGCCCACGAGCAGGGCAAGCTCGGTCCGCCACTGATCCAAGAGGTGGACGAGCGGCTCCGTACCCACTTCGAGCAGAAGATGGGTCCGCACGGTGACGAGGCCCCCGACCTGCCGCCCGATGCCTTCCAGGCTGTCCTGCACTGCTGGGCCAGCCTCTACGGCTTCACCAGCCTCGAGGCGTACGGGCACCTGCACTTCCTGGACGAGGACGCCCGCGACGCGCTCTTCGCCTCGAACATGCGGCTGGCCGCGATCTACTCCGGGCTGCCGGTCGACTGAACCGGCGGCGAGGTCAGACCCAGCACGCGGAGCGCGTCGTGCAACTCCGGGACGTCGAGCGTCGTGATGCCCGACACCGGCCGGTGCCGCTCCGGATGCGGACCCAGATCTGACGGCACCAGCGCGTGGGTGAACCCCAGCCGGGCCGCCTCGGCGACCCGCTGCGACAGGCTCGGCACCCGCCGCACCTCACCGGCCAGGCCCACCTCGCCCATCGCGACGAGCCGGTGCGGCGGCACCGTGTTGCTGACCGCCGAGGCCACCGCGATCGCCACGGCGAGATCCGCAGTCGGATCGGTCAGTCGAGCACCTCCGACGGTCGAGACGTAGACCTCGGAGCCGCCGACCCGGATGCCGGCCCGTCGCTCGAGGACGGCCAGGATCATGTTGACCCGGGCGGCCTCCATGCCAACGACAGCGCGACGCGGCATGCCGGCCGGCGACGGAGCGACCAGGGCCTGGATCTCGGCCAGCAGCGGGCGCCGGCCCTCCATCGTCACCGTGACGCAGGTGCCGGACACCGGACGCTGGTGTCGCGAGACGAAGCGGCCGGTCGGGTCGGGCACCTCTACGATGCCGTCCTCGGCCAGGTCGAAGCAGCCGACCTCGTCGACCGGGCCGTGCCGGTTCTTGGTGGCCCGGATCATGCGGAGCCGGGAGGACTGGTCACCGTCGAAGGTCAGCACGACGTCGACCAGGTGCTCCAGGACGCGGGGACCGGCGACGGCCCCCTCCTTGGTGACGTGGCCGACCAGGATGGTCGCGATGTTGCGCCGCTTCGCGACCTGCACCAGGTTCGCCGCCACATCGCGTACCTGAGTGACGCCGCCGGGCACCCCGTCGACCTCGCTCGAGCCAATGGCCTGCACCGAGTCGATGACGAGCAGCGACGGCTCGACCTGCTCGACATGGGCGAGCGCGGCCGCGAGGTCGGTCTCGGCCGCGAGGTAGAGCGAGGGGTGCAGCCCGTCAGTCCGGTCCGCCCGTAGTCGCACCTGGGCGGCCGACTCCTCGGCCGACACGTAGAGCGTCTTGTGTCCCGAGCGGGCCCAGGCGGCCGCGACCTCGAGGAGCAGGGTCGACTTGCCGACGCCGGGCTCACCGGCGAGCAGCAGCACCGACCCGGGGACCACGCCGCCGCCGAGCACCCGGTCGAGCTCGGCCAGGCCGGAGCTCATCGCGGCGGATGCCTGAGCGTCGACCTCGCCGATGGGTACGGCAGGGGTGGTGCGAGTCTTGCCGCCAACAGCGGTCGTCGTCCGCTCCTCGACGCTGCCCCATGCCTGGCACTCGCCGCAGCGGCCGACCCACTTAGGGCTCGACCAGCCGCACTCGGTGCAGCGGAATCCGACCGGTCCGGTGCGAGACTTCGTCGCGCTCATGTCGATGAAGCTAGGCCGGGCTACCGACAGTCGACCCGGCGACGCGCCGAGTCGTCAGATCCGTACGTCGCCGTTGGTCGTCTCGAAGTGCGCGGCCACGACGCCGGGCGTACCGTGCGGAGCCACCCAGTCGACGCTGACCTCGTCCAACGCCGCGAGCGCCGGCTCCCCGAGCCAGTTCTGGACCCGGCCGGGATCGCCGGCGATCTCCAACGCACACAGGGCGACGTGGCCGGTGGCGCCGGCCGACGGATGGTCATCGTCGTCGATCTCCCACTGCACCACGAACGGCAGCTGCGGATCGGCCTGCAGACCCTTGACGCCGATCTGTTTCCAGCGCAGGTCGAATCCGTCGGGCCGGTGCCGATTGCCCTGGACCGCGAGCCGGCCGAGGCGCTCCTCGACCGGCGTGATGTCGTCCACGGCGACCACCCACCCGAGCCAGCCGCCGCCGGCCGCGGACCGATCCCGGACCGCTTGGCCGAACGGGACCTTGTCGGAGGCCGGATGGTCCAGGACCGCCACGATCTCGATGTAGATCCCGTCCCGGAGCGGGAGGATCCGGTTCTTGGTGCCGAATCGAGGGTGTACCCCACCGTCGCGGAACGTCTCGCCCAGCAGCGCCGAGAGTCTGGACGTCGTTCCTTCAATGCCGTCAGGGCCCACCGCATAGGAGAGATGGTCCAGGCGCATGGGCGCAATTCTCGCCGCTGCGTCGGGATGGCCGACCGCGGGGGGTGGCGGCAGGCCGCGACCGGCCTGGTGCTAGGCGTCGCGTCGTCAGTCGTCCGGATCGGCTCGGTGCCGGGTGGCCCGATGGTCACTCGCCAGGTGTTCCTCGCAGAGCCGGGCCAGCACCTTGTACGCGTGCTTGCCCATCAGCTCGGTCAGCTCGTCCCGGTTGGACACGTACACCGGATCCCGTCCGACGTGGGCCTCGGTCGCCGACGGGCAGAACCAGTCGAGGTCGTGGCCGCCCGGTCCCCAGGCGGAGCGCTGGTACTCCCCGATGCTGACCTCGGTGTAGGACGTGCCGTCGCCGCGCTCGACGTCGCGGTACTGCCGCCGGGTCGGCAGCTGCCAGCACACGTCCGGCTTGACCTTGTGCGGCTTCTCGCCCTTGCGTAGTGCCCACCGGTGCAGCGCACAGCCACCGCCGCCGGGGAAGTCCGGGCTGTTGAGGAAGATGCAGGCGCCGTCGACGACCCGTGTCTTGCGGTCGCCGTCGTCGTCGGTTTCGATCCAGCCGTTGGCGCGCGCCTCGGCGCGATGCTGCCAGTCCTTGGACGACAGCCTGGGGACGTACTGGGCGACCCGTCGCTCGTCGTCCTCGTCGGCGAAATGGGCGCCGAGCGTGCAGCATCCGTCGTCCGGCCGGTCGGCGTAGATGCCCTTGCAGCCGGAGCCGAAGATGCACATCCAGCGGGAAGTGAGCCAGGTCAGATCGCAGCGGAAGACCTGGTCCTTGTCGTCGGGATCGGTGAACTCGACGAAGGTTCGTGGAAAACCCAACGCAACTTCGGGCATCAGACAACCCTAGCTCTGTGATCTGCGTCTTCACGTACGCAGACCCGCAACCACGGAGGGAAATCCATCCATGACCTTGCGACGACTGGTCGGCGTGCTGTGCGGAGCGCTGATCATCAGCGGCTCGCCCGCGGCTGCCACGACGAGCCTCGACGACTCCGCGACACCTGACCGGTCGTCGGGCCACCAGCGGCCGACGATCCGACCGGGAGCGACTGAGGATCGCGGGGTGGTGTGGCGGGCGCCGGCGCGGCTGCCGACCACCGACGCCCGGCCGGAGTTTCGGATCGGGAACCGGCTGGTGGGCTATCCCGAGGTCGGGATGGATGGCCGCACCCTGACGCTGCCGGGCGTGGACCTGACCTCCCAGGAGCGCGACCGGCTCGAGGTGTGGCTCGGCTCGGACCGGCTCGACACTCCGGGTCAGCGCGATCTGCCGCGGGTCAGCGGCCCGTCGCCGGCGGTCGGTCCGACGGTGACTCCGGCCGACGACCCGGGTGAGCCGGGCAGTCACCCGATCACCACCTTCGACTACCGCTCCAAGCCACTGCCCTGGCCGGCGTTCGAGTCGCCGATGGAGGTCGTCGGGCACGCCGTCCTCCCCGCCGACGTCGACCACGCGCCGCTGGTCCTGTTCCTGCACGGCCGGCACCAGGCGTGCTACGGAAAGCCTGCCGTATTCGGTGTCTGGCCGTGTCCGGGGAAGACCAAGCCGGTGCCGAGCCAGCTGGGGTACGACTACATCCAGCGGGTGCTCGCATCGCAGGGCTACGCCACGGTGTCGATCGCGGCCAACGCCATCAACGCGCAGGACTGGGTCGCCCCGGACGGTGGCGCCGCGGCTCGATCGGCGCTGGTCCGCCATCACCTCAGGCTGCTGGCCCAGTGGACCGACGACCCGGCCCGGGCTCGCTGGTTCGGCAACCTGGACATGTCCCGGACCGTGCTGGTCGGCCACAGCCGCGGCGGCGAGGGAGTCGACCAGGCGGTGATCGACACCAGGACCGGCGCTCCGTACGAGATCCAGGGCCAGACCCTGATCGGACCGGTCGACTTCGCGTACCAGACCGCGGGTTACACACCGACCGTCGTGCTGCTGCCCTACTGCGACGGCGACGTCTTCGACCTGCAGGGCCAGCGTTACGTCGACGCGGCCGGCACGCTGACCTCCGACGATCCGACCTTGCGCAGCAGCGTCCTGATCCGCGGCGCCAACCACAACTTCTTCAACACCGAATGGACTCCGGGCATCTCGCAGGCCCCGAGCTTCGACGACTGGGGCGACCGGGACGATCCGCTGTGCGGGCGCGATGCCTCGCCGACCCGCCTGACCCCGGCCGAGCAGCGACGGACCGGCCGGACCTTCGTGGCGGCCTCGGTGCACGCCTTCCTACACCACGATCCAGCGGCACTGAAGTGGCTGGACTCGGCCCGGCCGGTGAAGCTACCGGCGGCCGGCGACGCGGTCGCCTGGACGCACGCCCTCGGCGGCGACCGCGACACGGTGCGGGTCGGCGCCGGAGCCCATGTCACCGGTGACGCCCAGGCCTGCCGATCGGGCACCAAGTCGCGGTTTGCTCGTACGCTGCCGCTGTGCGGTCTGGGCAGGTACGACCGCGAGGTGCACTGGACCCTGTCGTACCCGTTCTGGCTGACTCCGGCCGCGCCGTACAAGCAGCTCGGTCTGACCAAGCAGCTTCGGATGGAGTGGGCCACCGCCGGCGCCACCGGCGGGCTCGCGCTGGACGCGCCGCTCGACCTCACCGGCGCCGGGACGTCGCTCGACCTGCGGCTCGTGACCGATCCGGCTCAGCACCCCACCCGGATCGCGGTCCGGCTGACCGACGGCGACGGCACCACCTGGACGGCGCCGGACCAGACGGTCCGCCGGCTGCCCGGCGATCGCGGTCAGGTCGCGGTCTGGGCCCGGACCGTGCGGATCCACCCGTCCGGCGCACCGGCCGACGTCGACCTCGCCGACATCCGGGCGATCGACCTGATCGGACGGAGCGACAGCGGTCAGGTCTGGCTGCTCGACGCCTCGGCCCGCCGCCCTGGACTGACGCCGCCGCCGGGCAAGCGGCTGCCCTCGATCCGACTGGGGGACGTGACCGTGACCGAGGGGGAGGGCGGCCACGCCGCGGCGCAGTTGCCGTACACCGTGGTCGGGCAGGTCACCGAGCCGGGCCGGTTCGCGATCGGGATGGAGCAGAGCACGTTCGGTCCTCGCGCGCGGATCAAGTACGTCTCGATCACCGTGTCGCCGGGTGACACCGGTGGCGTGATCGACGTCCCGTACGAGGCGGACCAGATCGACGACAAGGCGCAGCAGGTGCAACACGTCCTGGCCGTGCCCATCACCGACATCGCGATGAGCGACTACATCGGCCGGGTCCTCATCAAGGACGACGACCCGACACCGAAGGTGACCCTGGACGTCCGGCGGTCGCCGGTCGGCTACGGACACGACCTGGTGTTCGTCGGCCGGTTGGACCATCGGGTCGACTACCACGCGTACGCACGCCTGATCGGCGTCGTCCAGGACCACGGGGCGCCGCTGCGGGTCGCCGACGTGCCGAAGCGCTGGGCGAAGCGGCACCTCGCCGACCGGGCCAAGCCGCACAGCCCGCTGGCCAAGTGGCTCACCGACGTGTTCGTCGCGTGGCGGCCCGGTGAGGTGCGCGACACCTTCGTGATCCCGACACGGGCGCACCCGCCGCACCCGAACCCGAAGACGCTCACGCTGCGGATGCGATCACCGCTTCTCGACCACCCGATTCGGGCCACCATCCACGTCCGCTGACCCCCGATCATCAGCCACTGGTGGTCCGATCATCAGTCACTCGTGGACTGATGATCGGCCACTTGTGGCGCGATGCGGCATCGGGAGCGTCCGATTCGCCAGGCCTCGGGATAGCGTTGACCCATGCGCATGGGCGTATTGGACATCGGGTCGAACACGGGACATCTTCTCGTGGTCGACGCGCATCGTGGGGCGGCACCGCTGCCGGCGTACTCCCAGAAGGAGGCGCTGCGGCTGGCCGAGCATCTCGACAGCGACGGCGCGGTCGACAGTACGGGCGTCGACGCGCTGGTGAAGTTCGTCCGCGAGGCGAAGCTGATCGCGGAGGACAAGGGCTGCGAGACGATTCGCGCCTTCGCGACGTCGGCGGTACGCGATGCGGCCAATGCCGACCGGGTGCTCGACGTCGTTCAGGAGGAGACCGATGTCGAGTTGCACGTACTCCCGGGCGGCGACGAGGCGAGGCTGACCTTCCTGGCGGTACGCCGCTGGTTCGGTTGGTCGTCGGGCCACATGCTCGTCTTCGACATCGGCGGTGGCTCGCTCGAGATCGCGGCCGGCAACGACGAGGTTCCGGACGTGGCGCAGTCGCTACAGCTCGGCGCAGCGCGGTTGAGCCGGGAGTGGTTCGACGACTCGCCGGTCGATCAGGACCGGGTGCGCGAGCTCCGCAAGTACGTCCGAGCCGAGGTGGCCCGCGACGCCGGTGACGTGCTCCGGATGGGGCCGCCGGACCATGCGATCGCGACCAGCAAGACGTTCCGCTCACTGGCCCGGATCTGCGGCGCCGCCGGATCCAAGGAGGGCGCGTACGCCAAGCGCGTGCTGCCCCGCGACGAGCTCGCGACCCGGCTGCCGGAGCTGACCGCCATGACGCCGAAGCAGATCGCCAAGCTGCCCGGCGTCGGCAGCACCCGGGCCCATCAGATCGCGGCCGGGGCCGTCGTCGCCGACGCGGTGCTCGACCTCTTCGATCTCCCCGAGCTCGAGGTCTGCCCGTGGGCACTGCGCGAGGGCGTGATCCTGCAGTGGCTGGACCTGATGTGACCGGCGCCCCGGGGGAGGCCGACCCCTCGCTCGCGGCCGTCGAGATTCCGGCCGCGAGCGTGTCGCTGTCGACCGGCTCGGTCTATCCCGAGAACACCGCCGCCGGCTTCGAGCTCGCCACCCGCATGGGCTACGACGGCGTCGAGGTGATGGTCGGCATCGACGAGATCAGTCAGGACGAGGACTCCGTCGAGCATCTGCGCGACTACCACCAGATCCCCGTCGTCGCGATCCATGCGCCGTGCCTGCTCGTCACCCAGCGGGTGTGGGGCACCGAGCCGTGGCGCAAGCTCGAGCGCAGTGCGGAGCTCGCCAAGCGGCTGGACGCCGGTGTCGTCGTCGTGCATCCGCCGTTTCGCTGGCAGCGCGACTACGCCAAGGGGTTCGTCGAGGGCCTGGTCGGGCTCGAGGAGGAGACCGGGGTCGCCTTCGCGGTCGAGAACATGTACCCGTGGCGTACCGTGCGCCGGGCCTTCCAGGGGTACGCGCCGGGGTGGAACCCGGTCGAGCAGAGCTACTCCAACGTGACCCTGGACCTGTCGCATGCCGCGACGGCCGGGTCCGACGTGATCTCGATGGCGGACGCCCTTGGCAGCCGGCTCCGGCACGTCCACATGACCGACGGCTCGGGATCGGCCCGCGACGAGCACCTGGTGCCGGGGCGTGGCCGTCAGCCGTGCGGCGAGTTCCTGGAGCTGCTGGCGAACCGGGCCTTCGGCGGCCATGTCGTGATCGAGATCAACACCCGCCGAGCCGCCAACCGGGCGCTTCGGGAGGAGGATCTGGCCGAGGCGCTGGCCTTCACCCGGCTACATCTGGCGGCCGCTGTCCATGCCGAGTTCGTCGTCGGGCCTGAGGGTTCGGTGGAGCGGCATCCGTTCGACGCGAGTGAGCTGCAGCGGGAGCGCAGGGGAGTCGACGGCGCCGCCGGTGGCACCTGAGCGTCGGCTCATCCAGGAAGACCCGCGAGGTCGGCGGTGAGGTAGCGCTGCACGGTCGGCGCGATCGCGGTCACGATGGTCTCGACCGGGAGATCCGCCAGCGGTTGGAGCCGAAGCAGGTAGCGGCCAAGAGCGACGCCAAACAGCTGGCTCGCGACCAGCGACGCCCGCAGCGCCCCCTCCTCCGGCGTCTTGTCCGCGCCAAGCTCGTGGACGATCCGGCGGACAACCAGTGTGGCGAAGAACTCCCGGAGCAGCACGGCGGACCGTTCGTCGGCGACCGCCCGGCGTACCGTCGCCCGGATCGCAGGGCCGGTCTCGGGGTCCTCCCAGACGCCGAGAAAGGCACGGACGATGCGCTCGCCGAGCCCCTCCGGATCGCCGGCCCAGATCTGCGGGAAGAAGGTCGCCGGGTCGATCGGTGCCGCGGCCGCGGCCCGGAACAGGTCCTCCTTGGTCCCGAAGTAGTGGTGGACCAGGGCCGGATCGACTCCGGCCCTGGTCGCGATCCGCCGGATCGAGGCGCTCTCGTAGCCGTGGTCGGCGAAGGTGTCCCGGGCCGCGGCGAGGATCTCCTCGCGGGTGTCCTGCTTGCCGGGTCGGCGGCCGGTCCGGCGTTGGCTCACGGCGTACGCCGGCGCAACGTGGTCGCCGCGAGGACCAGCGCGAGGACGATGGACCCGAACAGGATCGCCAGGTCACGCCACATCTGACCGGTCGGATCGGCGTGCGACCCGACCTCGAGCAGCCCGTCGATGCCGTACGTCAGCGGCAGCACGTCGCTGATCGCCTGCAGCCAGCCGGCCATCTCCTCGCGGGGCACGAACAACCCGCCGAGCAGGATCTGGGGCGCCACGACGAGCGGCATGAACTGCACGGCCTGGAACTCGGTACGGGCGAACGCACTGCAGAGGAGACCCAGCCCGACGCCGAGGATCGCGTTGCCGACGGCGATCAGCACGACCAGTGCGCTGCTGCCGAGCGTGTCGAGCCCGAGGAACCAGTACGCGACGGCAGCGCCGACGGTGGCCTGGACCGCGGCGGCGATGCCGAAGGCGATTCCGTAGCCGAACAGCAGATCCAGCTTGGTCACCGGCGTCGTGAACAGCCGCTCGAGGGTGCCGGTCGTACGCTCGCGGAGCATCGCGATGCTCGTGATCAGGAACATGATGATGAACGGGAAGATCCCGAGCATGATCAATCCGACCCGGTCGAAGGTCAGCGGGGCGTTCTCGTACATGTAGTAGACGATCGTGAGCAGCACGACCGGGACGACCAGCAGCAGGGCGATGGTCCGCCGGTCGTGCTGGAGCTGGCGCAGGATGCGTCGGGTCGTGCTCGCCAGGATGAGCGTCGACATCAGGCCACGCCCTCTCCGTGCTCGTCGCGGGTCCGGATCAGCCAGAGGAAGGCCTCGTCCAGGTCGTCGGTGCCGGCTTCGGTCTTGACCGCCTCGGGAGTGTCGTCGGCAATGATCTCGCCCTCTCGGATCAGGATCAGCCGGTCGCAGCGGTTGGCCTCGTCCATCACGTGGCTCGACACCAGCAGCGTGCTGCCCTCGTTGGCCAGGTCGCGGAAGTTCTTCCAGAGCTCGTCGCGGAGCACCGGGTCCTGGCCGACGGTCGGCTCGTCGAGGACCAGCACCTCCGGCCGACTCACCAGGGCGGCTGCCAGCGAAGCCCGGCTGCGCTGGCCGCCGGACAGCGTGGTCACCAGCTGACCGGCCTGCGCGGCGAGTCCGACCCGCTCGGTGGCCTCGTCCGCCTCGGTCGCGCCGAGACCGTAGAGGCTGGCGAAGTAGCGCGTGTTCTCCCGCACGGTCAGGTCGGCGTAGACGCTGGGCGCCTGCGTGACGTAGCCGATCTTGTGCCGCAGGCTGCTCGATCCGGCCGGCTCGCCCAGCAGCGTGACCTGACCCGACTTGACGATCTGTACGCCCATGACGGCCCGCATCAGCGTCGTCTTGCCGCTGCCGCTCGGTCCGAGCAGCCCGGTGACGCTGCCCCGGGGGATCTGCGCGCTGATGCCGTGCAGCACCTGGTTCGCGCCGCGCTCGACGACGAGATCCTGGATCTCGATCGCGGTGTCCATGCCTTTACTCCTGTCCGGGTCACCGAATTCACCATGTGATGAACTCAATGCTAGGTGAATTACCCACAGCCTGCAAGGCTGGGCTCTCACGCACCGGTGGTCTCGATGCCCGAGCGCGACCGCCGTAGGCTGCCCACGCCGGTCAGGGCCTGGCCCTGAGACCGAGGAACTGGAGGGATTGCGGTGTTGCGTCGTTCATTGCTCGCGTTGTCCCGGAGCGACCGGCTCAAGCGCACGGTGGCGACCCTGCCCGTGTCGAGCAGCGTCGTGACGCGGTACGTACCCGGTGAGGCAACCGAGGACGCGGTGCGTGCCGCGAGTGAACTGGTCGGCGCTGGCCTGTCGGTCAGCCTGGACTACCTGGGGGAGGACACGCTCGATCGCGCGCAGGCCGATGCCGCGGTCGCGGCCTATCTCGACGTGCTCGGCGCAGTGTCTTCGGCCGGGCTGACGCCGCAGGCCGAGGTGTCGGTGAAGCTGTCGGCGGTCGGACAGGCGCTGCCCGGCGACGGCGATCGGATCGCGCTCGACAACGCCCGCCGGATCTGCCAGGCGGCCGTCAACGCGGGCACGACCGTGACGCTCGACATGGAGGACCACAAGACCACCGACGCGACGCTGGGGGCGCTCCATACGCTCCGGCAGGACTTCCCCGACACGGGTGCGGTGCTGCAGTCGTACCTGCGGCGAACCGAGGGCGACTGCCGCGATCTGGCGTACGCGGGCTCGCGGGTCCGGCTTTGCAAGGGCGCCTACGACGAGCCGACGTCGGTCGCCTTCCAGGACAAGCACGACGTCGACCTGGCCTACGTGCGCTGCCTCAAGGTCCTCATGGAGGGCAAGGGCTACCCGATGGTCGCCTCCCACGACCCGCGGCTGATCGCCATCGCGGACAAGCTCGCCCAGGATCAGGGCCGCGCAGCCGGTGACTTCGAGTACCAGATGCTCTACGGCATCCGGCCGAACGAGCAGCAGCGGCTGGCCGACGAGGGCCACACGGTCCGGGTCTACATGCCCTACGGCGTCGAGTGGTACGGCTATCTGATGCGCCGGCTCGCCGAGCGGCCGGCCAACGTCACCTTCTTCGTACGCTCGCTGCTCAGCAAGCGATAACCCGGCGGCACAGCCCGGCCGACCTGCGATGATGGCGGCATGAGTTTGGTAGCAGTTCTCGGAGCCGGCGTGATGGGGGAGACCCTGGCGTCCGGCCTGTTGCGCGCCGGTCGCCGGCCCAATGATCTGATCCTCAGCGAGCGCCGGCCGGAGCGGGCCGCGGAGCTTCGCGAGCGCTACGGCGTCGAGGTCGTGGGCAACGCGGAGGCCGCCCAGAAGGCCGACACCTTGCTGCTCGTCGTCAAGCCGCAGGACATGGCCGATCTGCTCGACGAGATCGCGCCCCATCTGTCGGCCGACAAGCTCGTCGTGTCGCTGGCGGCGGGCATCACGACCGCCACGATCGAGGCCCGGCTCCCCGAGGGAGTCCCGGTCGTGCGGGTGATGCCCAACACGCCGGCCCTCGTGGACGAAGGCATGGCGGCGATCTCGCGGGGCAGCCACTGCGACGAGGAGCACCTAGCCGAGGCGGAGGGCCTGCTCAGCTCGACCGGGCGGGTGATCCGGGTCCCGGAGCAGCAGCAGGACGCGGTGACGGCGATCTCGGGTACCGGACCGGCGTACATCTTCTTCGTCGTCGAGTCGATGATCGAGGCCGGCGTACATCTCGGACTGCCTCGGGCAACCGCGACCGAGCTCGTCGTCCAGACCGTGGTGGGCTCGGCGAAGCTGCTGCGCGAGACCGGCGAGCATCCGGTCGTGCTGCGGGAGCGGGTCACGTCGCCAGGCGGTACGTCCGCGGCGGCAGTCCGCGAGCTCGAGGACCACAAGGTACGCGCGGCTTTCCTCGGCGCAGTCGAGGCGGCTCGCAACCGGTCACGCGCCCTGGCCGCCGGTCGGCCGGAGTAGCCGCCGGACCGGAAGCGTTGCGTCAGCCCTCGCAGCTGTCGACGGTCTCAGTGTTGACGCAGGTGTCGTTTCCGCCGCCCGCATCGCCGTCGTCCGAGCCGTCGCCACCGTCGATGTGATCGTCGCCGAGCTTGGTCCAGATCGAGTCGTCGCCTGGGCCGCCTTTGACGTGATCACTGCCCGCGCCGGTCCGGAAGGTGTCGGCGCCCGACCCGCCTTGGAAGAGGTCGAGGGCTGCGGATCCCTTGAAGTCGTCGGCGAATCGCGAGCCGATGATGCGGGGCACGCCGGTCCGGATTCGATCGACGAAGCCGCCACTCGTCACGGTCCGAGCCGCCAGGTCGACCGTGATGCCTTGTGGAGCGCCGGAGTAGTCGATGGTGTCGAACAGCCAATTGGATCCGGCCGCGTCGAAGACATCGTTGCCGGGTCCGCCGACCGAACGATCCCCAGTGCAGTGCGGCACACCCGCAGGGTTCTGGCAGCCGTCGCCCTCGCCGAGCAGCACGTCGTTTCCGCTGCCGCCGAACATCGTGTCGCCGCCGTCTCCGGCTCGAACCCAGTCGGCGCCGGTGCCGGCGTCGATCACGTCGAAACCGTGCTGGGCGAGCAGGACATCGTCCCCGGGCCCAAGGTGGATCGTGTCCGCCTGTCCGCCGGCGCAGACGAGGTCGTTGCCGCCGCCGGCATGGATGGTGTCGTGGCCGTCGTAGGCGGCGAACACATCACGGTGGCCGGTGC
>DATFRX010000049.1:0-8765 GCA_035262905.1 Nocardioidaceae bacterium | reverse complement strand
CTGCCGTCGGCGCTGAAGATCCGGGCTGTCGCGAGCCCCCGAGCACCCTGGGCCGACGGCGACTGCTGGTCGTAGAGCAGCCAATGGTCCGCGCGGACCGGCCGGTGGAACCACATCACGTGGTCGAGCGAGGCGGCCCGGATCGTCGGCGACCCGATGATCACGCCATGTGGGATCAGTGTGGCGCCGAGCAGGGTCAGGTCACTCGCGTACGCCAGGACGCAGCTGTTGAGGACCGGGTCGTCGGGCAGCTCGCCATCGGTCCGGAACCACAACCGCGCCTGCGCCGGATGTTCGCCCGCCGGGAGCACGCCACCGGGACGGGTGTCGCCGATGTAGCGCACGTCGAGGGCCGACCACTCGCGTCGCCAGGAGTCGGCCGCGCGCGGGCTGATCCGGCCGAGCAGCTCGGCCAGGTCGGGAGAGTCTTCGGGCGAGGGTACGTCGGGCATCGGATCCTGATGGTCGAAGCCGGGCTCGTCGATGTGGAACGACGCGGTCAGGTAGAAGATCACCCGCCCGTGCTGTCGCGCCTCGACCCGCCGGGTGCTGAACGAGCCGCCGTCGCGAATCCGTTGCACGTCGTAGACGATCGGGATCGACGTGTCGCCGCCGAGCAGGAAGTACGCGTGCAGCGAGTGCACATGGCGAGCCGGATCGACCGTACGGCTGGCTGCCATCAGTGCCTGGGCGGCGACCTGCCCGCCGAAAACGCGCTGCATCGTCGACCCGGACGGCTGCGCGCCGCGGAACAGGTCGACCTCGATCGTCTCGAGATTGAGGATGTCGACGAGCTCGGCGACTGACGTGGGCACGGACCCGATCCTGTCAGACCGGTCGCCGCGGGCTCAGTCGTCGTCGTGCGGGTCGTCGAGTCCGGCCAGGAACTGCTCGACCTGCTGCCCCAGCTCGTCGGCGGTCGGCAGCGGCCCCTCGGTCGCGAGCAGCGACTCCGAAGCGCCGCGGGCGAACGCGTCGTACTGCTCCTCGAGTCCGGTGAGCACCGACTCGCCGTCCTGCTCGGACACCTGCTCGTCGATCTCCTCCAGCGCCGACTCGGCGGACTCCTCCAGCGCGGTCATGTCCAGCCGAAGGCCGGTGCGCTCGGCGACGGCGTCCAGCAGCGCGATCGCGGCGGTCGGATACTCGACCTGGCTCAGGTAGTGCGGCACGTGCGCGACATAGCCCATCGCGTCGTGGCCGCCCTCGCCGAGCCGGAGCTCCAGCAGCGACTGCGCACTCGTCGGCACCAGCATCTGGGCCCGCCACAGGTTGGGCCGGTCGATCAGCTCGGACCGGGTCGCATGCGTCGTGATCATGACCGGACGGGTGTGCGGCACGCCCATCGGGACGGCGCCGATCCCGACCACCAGGCTGACGTCGAAGCGCTCGACAACGGCGCGGACCGCGGCCGCGAAGCCCTCCCAGCGATAGTCGGGCTCCGGCCCGGACAACAGGAGGTACGGCGTGCCGTCGGCGTCCTTGAGCAGCCGCACGAGCAACCGCGGGGCGTCGTAGTTCGCGTAGTGATCGCGGTCGAACACCAGACCCGGCCGGCGGGCCCGGTAGTCGTACATCTGGTCGAGGTTGAAGCTGGCCACGACCCGGCCGCCGCTGCTGCCGACCAGGTGCCGGGCGGCGAGTTGAGCGGCCTGCCCGGCGGAGAGGAAGCCGTCGAGGGCGTGGACCAATACCGGTCGCTCACCGTCGGCGAGCTCGGGGATCTCGTCGACGACGTGGACGAGCGGATGCACGATCGGCCGCTCGGCCGGTGTCGATGCGGACTCAGGCGGGCCGTCGGATTCGCGGGAGCGACGCTTCCATCTCATGACCATCACTCCAACGCCAGAGGGTGGGGTGGTCATTCCATTGTCCTACGCTGACGCCATGCGGGACCGGGACCGGGTGGCCGAACTGCTGGCCGGGATCGATGCCGAGGCGGATCCGGCCGCCGCTGAGCAGCTGGCCGGCTACTTCCAGGTCCGGCCTGGCGGCTACGCCGAGGGCGACCGGTTCATCGGGGTCAAAGTGTCGCGGTTGCGGGTATTGGTCCGGCCGTACGTCCGGGAGCCGCTGTCGCCCGACGCCCTCTCCCCCGGCCTCACCAGCCCGATCCACGAGCACCGGCTGGCCTGCCTGGTGATCCTCGCGGAGTACGCCGACCGGGCCCAGCGCACCGGCGACGCGGCGTGGGCGACCGAGGTGTACGAGACCTACGTCGGTCATCTGGCGAGCGTCGACAACTGGGACCTGGTCGACTGCAGCGCGCCGAAGGTGGTCGGCGGCTACCTGCTCGACCGGGACCGGGCGCCGCTCTACCGCTGGATCCGGGCCGAGTCGGTCTGGCCGCGCCGGATCGCGCTTGTGGCCACGCTGCGGCTGATCCAGGCCGGGCAGACCACCGACACGTACGCCCTCGCGACCGAGGTCCTCGACGACCGGCACGACCTGATCCACAAGGCGGCCGGCTGGATGCTCCGCGAGGCCGGCAAGCGGGTCGACGAGGGTGAACTACGGCGCTACCTGGACGAGTACGCGCCGCGGATGCCTCGCACCATGCTGCGCTACGCCATCGAGCGGATGCCCGACGACGTCCGCCGCCGCTACCGGGCGATGAGGACGCCGGTCGCGTCTCCACCGCCCGGTGACGGCTAGGTGGTCGAGTCGGTCAGGCCGGCTCGATGTTCTGGTTGACCCGGAACAGGTTCTCCGGGTCGTAGGCCCGCTTGATCCGGGCCAGCCGGTCGTAGTTGTCGCCGTAGCTGGCGCGGACCCGCTCCTGGCCCTCGTCCATCATCATGTTGACGTAGGCGCCGCCGGCCGAGTACGGGTGGAGCGCCTCGAAGTAGTCGATCGTCCAGTCCCGGATCTTGTCGGCGTTCGCCGGGTCCGGGTCGACGCCGACGATGACCGAGCCCCAGTTGGCGTCTCGGTAGCGCCATGCGGTGTCCTCCGGGGCGACGTCGTGGGCGGCGCCGCTGATCGGGTACATGTGCATGGTCGACTTCCAGGACGGCAGGTTCGAGCCGTACTGCGCGTGCTCGGCGACCGCCGCGTCCGGAATCGTCTTGACGAAGTCGGCCCGCCAGTACCACTGCTCACCGGGCGGGAAGATCGGGTCGAAGGCACCCTGCAGATCCGGGTGCGGCATCGCCTGGACGCCGGGCAGCAGCGGCTCCGGCAGGCTGTCCAGCAGCGGTGCCATCGCCCTCGCGGCGTCCTCCTCGCTGCCGACGTAGCACCAGACCACGCCGCAGACCGGACGCAGGTGGAGCGCCTCGGGGAACGGCGGAGCCGGCGGGACCTGGGCGTAGGCGAAGAAGCCGTTGAGCTCACGCGGTGCGTCGGTGATGAACTCACGGTAGGCCGACAGCACCTCGGGGCTCTGGTCGACCGCCCAGAAGGTCGGACCCGCGGCGACGACGCCAACATCGTGGAGTCGGAACAGGAAGGAGGTCACGACGCCGAAGTTGCCGCCGCCACCGCGGATCGCCCAGTAGAGATCGGGGTTCTCGTCGGCATTTGCCACGACCTGGTCGCCGTTGGCCAGCACCATCTCGGCCTCGAGCAGGTTGTCGATCGCCAGGCCGCACTGCCGGGTCAGGTGACCGATGCCGCCGCCGAGCGTGAGCCCGCCGACGCCGGTGCTCGAGATGATGCCGCTCGGGGTCGCGAGGCCGTGCTGGTTGGTCGCGCGGTCGACCTCGCCCCAGGTCGCGCCACCTCCGACGCGTACCGTCCGCGCCACCGGGTCGACGCTGACGTCGCGCATCGGCGAGAGGTCGAGCACCACGCCGTCGTCGACGGTGCCGAGACCGGCGCCGTTGTGTCCGCCGCCGCGTACAGCCAGCCGAAGGCCGTTGTCGCGGGCGTAGTTGACGACTCGCGCCACCTCGGACGGATCCGCACAGCGTGCGATCAGGGCCGGGCGGCGGTCGATCATCCCGTTGTAGACGGCGCGCGCCTCTTCATAGCGCGGGTCGTTCGGACCGATCGGTTGCTCGCGAAGTCCGGCCAGCTTCTCGCCGCCGGCCGGAGCGGTGTCGATCGTCGGGTCCATGTCTGTCCTCCAGAGGTCAAGCCAGTGTTATGGGAACACCCCGCGCGGCTTGCCCCGCACCCGATGGGTCCACTCCGGCGAAACGAAGGCCTACGGGGCGAAGTTTCAGTCTCGATGCCCGGTACGTCGGTGAACACTGACAACCGCCTGACGTCACCCTGACGATGGCCGAACCTTTGACGCGACTCGGGCGTTCTCCTGCCTGCCCAGTCGGCTGTGGCGTCTGCCGTACGCGAAGTAGATGACGAAGCCGATGACCAGCCAGATGACGAACCGTACCCA
Source organism: Nocardioidaceae bacterium (assembly GCA_035262905.1). Lineage (GTDB taxonomy): Bacteria > Actinomycetota > Actinomycetes > Propionibacteriales > Nocardioidaceae > DATFRX01. The sequence goes on along the minus strand of DATFRX010000049.1, from coordinate 4,423 downwards.
GGTCTCGCCGATCAGGTTCAGCATCAGGTAGACGCAGGCCAGCACGGCCAGTACCGAGACGACCGGGGCCGCCGGAGTCCGGAAGCCACGGGGCAGGTCCGGCCGGGTCCGCCGGAGCACCAGCACGCCGGCACTGACCAGCGCGAACGCGAAGAGGGTGCCGATGCTGACCAGGTCGGCCAGCGTGCTGAGCTCGACGAAGCCCGAGATCGCCGCCACGGCGACACCGGTGATCAGCGTGATCCGGGACGGCGTGCCGAAGGTCGGGTGGACCTTGGCCAGCCCGGTCGGCAGCAGCCCGTCCCGCGCCATCGCGAAGCCGACCCGGGTCTGGCCGAGTATCAGGATCATCACGACCACCGTGAGGCCGATGCAGGCGCCGACCGAGATGAGGTCGCTCATCCAGTGGAGGCCGACCGACTCGAATGCCGTCGCCACCGGGGCAGCGTCGTTCGGATCGATGTCCTGATAGTTCTGCATGCCGGTGATGACGAGGCTGACCGCCATGTAGAGCACGGTGACGATCGCCAGCGACCCCAGAATGCCGATCGGGATGTCACGTTGCGGACGGCGCGCCTCCTCGGCGGTCGTCGCGACGATGTCGAACCCGATGAAGGCGAAGAACACGACCGCCGCGGCGCTGAAGACGCCGGCCCAGCCGAAGACCGAGGGCTCGATGCCCATCAGGGTCTGGATCAACGGCACCTTGAGCCAGCCACCGGCTCCACCGGCCGATCCCTCGGACGGCGGTACGAACGGCGAGTAGTTGTCCGGCGTGATGTAGCCGATGCCGCCGATGATCACGATGCCGATCACGACCATCTTGATGGCGACGACGAGCTGGTTGAACCAGCTGGACAGCTTGATGCCACCGATCAGGATGAACATGACGACCAGCGACACCACGATGGCGGACAGGTCGACGACGCCGTCCGGGTTGGCGCTGGTCGACACCGACTGCAGCGACGCGGGCAGCTCGAACGGGGTGCCGTCGAGCAGGCTGTTGAGGTAGCCGGAGAACCCCACGGCGAGCGCGGCGGCGGCCACGGTGAACTCGAGGATGAGGTCCCAGCCGATGATCCAGGCGATCAGCTCACCGAAGGTCGCATACGAGAACGTGTACGCACTGCCGGCCACCGGCACGGTCGACGCGAACTCGGCGTAGCACAGCGCCGCGAGCGCACAGGCGAAGCCGGCGATGAGGAACGAGATGGCCACCGCCGGACCGGCACTGGCTCCGGCCTGCTGTCCGGTGAGGACGAAGATGCCGGCCCCGACCATGACGCCCACCCCGAAGACGATCAGGTCCAGCGGCCCGAGGTCCTTGCGTAACTGGTGCTCCGGATCGGTGGTGTCTTCTATCGACTGCTCGATCGGCTTCGTGCGCAGCAGGCTCATCGGAGACCTCCTCGCCGGTCCTCGTACCCACGGAGTCGCGTCGTACGCAGGTCAAACCGACAGATTGCGGGTGCTATGACCCTTGCAGGGAGGTCGGCGTCGTGTCTAACGCGCCAGGCGGCGCCGGATGTCGTCGGCGAGCGCCTCGGCGGTGAGGCCGAGCTCCTCGCAGATCGCGTCCCGCTTGTCGTGGTCGAGGAAGCGCTGCGGGATGCCGCGCACGACCACCGGAGTCCGGACGCCCGCGTCGGCCAGCGCGAGGCTCAGCGCGGTGCCGAAGCCGCCAGCGCGGCCGCTGTCCTCCACGGTCACGACGAGCAGATGCTGGCGGGCGAGCTCGATCAGCTCAGGGGCGATCGGCAGCGCCCACCGCGGGTCGACGACGGTGGCACCGGTGCCGTCCACCTGCAGCTTGGCCGCGGCGTCGACGGCCGGCGAGGCCATCGAGCCCACGCCGATGATGAGGACGTCGTTGCCGCCGTCGCGGGCCAGGATGTCGACGCCGCCGAGCTTCTCGATCGTCGCGATGTCCTCGCAGACCGCACCTTTCGGGAAGCGCAGCACGGTCGGCCCGTCATCGACCGCGACCGCCTCGCGAAGCAGCTCCCGCAGCCGAGTGCCGTCGCGCGGTGCGGCCAGTCGCAGTCCGGGGACCATGCCGAGCAGCGTCAGGTCCCACATGCCGTTGTGGCTCGGCCCGTCCTCGCCGGTGATGCCGGCCCGGTCGAGGACGAAGGTCACGCCACATCGATGCAGCGCCACGTCGAGCAGCAGCTGGTCGAAGGCCCGGTTGAGGAACGTGGAGTAGACCGCGACGACCGGATGCAGGCCGCCGAGCGCCAGTCCGGCCGCGCTGGTCACCGCGTGCTGCTCGGCGATCCCGACGTCGAAGCAGCGGTGGGGGTACTTGTCGGCGAAGGCGTCGAGTCCGGTGGGGTAGAGCATGGCCGCGGTGACACCGACGATGTCGTCGCGCTCCTCGCCGAGGCGTACCAGCTCCTCGCGGAAGACCGAGGTCCAGCCGCGCGGCGGCGTCGCCAGCACCTCGCCGGTCGCCGGGTCGAACGGGTGCGACTGGTGCATCTGGTCGGCCTCGTTGCGGACCGCGATGTCGTAGCCCTTGCCCTTGGTTGTCAGCACATGCACCAGCACCGGGCCGCCGAACTGCTTGGCCTGCGTCAGCGCCTGCTCGACGGTGTCCCGGTCGTGCCCGTCGAACGGCCCGAGGTATTTCAGCCCCAGGTCCTCGAACAGTCCCTGCGGCGCGAGTACGTCCTTGAGGCCCTTCTTGATCGCGTGCAGCGCGTCGTAGGCCGGCGGACCGACCACCTTGACGCGGTTCAACCGATCCTTGATCTGTTCCAGCATCTCCTCGTAGCGAGGGTGCGTACGCAGCGCGTCGAGATGATGGGCCAGGCCGCCGATGGTCGGCTGGTATGAGCGGCCGTTGTCGTTGACCACGATGATCAGCCGGCGGTCCTTGTTGGCCGCGATGTTGTTGAGCGCCTCCCAGGCCATGCCGCCGGTCAGGGCGCCGTCGCCGATCACCGCGACGACATAGCGGTCCTCCCCGCGGATCGCATACGCCTTGGCCAGGCCGTCCGCGTAGGACAGGCCGGTCGACGCGTGGGAGTTCTCGATGACGTCGTGCTCCGACTCGGCATGGCTGGGGTAGCCGGACACGCCGCCCTTCTTGCGGAGCCGGCCGAACTCGTCAGCCCTGCCGGTCAGCATCTTGTGGACGTACGCCTGGTGGCCGATGTCGAACAGGACCCGGTCGCGGGGCGAGTCGAAGACCCGGTGGATCGCCATGGTGAGCTCGACGACACCGAGGTTGGGACCGAGGTGACCGCCGTTGACGGCGACCGACTCGATCACGCGCTGACGAAGCTCGGCGGCGAGGTCGTCGAGCTGGCTCGCCGTGAGATCTCGCAGGTCGCTCGGCTCCCCGACCTGATCGAGCAGCCCCATGTCGATCCGACCTCCTCCATCCCCGCCGGATGTCCCTGCGGGCCGCCTACATCGATCCAGCGAGTCTATGTCGAGAGGCGGAGCCACTCCATTGTCGCCTCCGGCTGGTACCAAGGACGACATGCTGCTGCGCCAGGTCGAGCCCGGTGACGTCGGGGCGTACGTCCGGATGCGCTGCGACCCGGAGATGATGGCCGAGCTCGGCGGTCCGGTGCCTCGTGAGGGCATCGAGGACAAGGTCGCGCGCGACGTCGCGTCGGCCCGGTCCGGCCGCTCCTGGATCGAGATGATCGTGCCCGACGAGACCCGGCCGGAGGTGGTCGCCGGCGTGGTCGTGCTCTGGTCGCACACCGATCATGGCGAGCCGCTCTCGGAGACCGGCTGGATGGTGCTGCCGGAGTTCCAGGGCCGTGGGCTGGCGAAACAGGCGGTGCGGGCGCTCCTCGAACGGGCTCGCGACGAGGAGCGCTGGGGCGTCGTGCATGCCTTCCCCGGCGTCACCAACGGGCCGTCCAACGGGATCTGCCGGTCGCTCGGCTTCACCCTGGTCGGCCAGCGCGAGGTGGACTTCGTCGGCCGCCGCCTCCAGACGAACCACTGGCAGATCGATCCGCAGACCGACCTCGACTGAGTCGCTGGCCTAGGGTGCCGTGTCGTGGACTGCCTGTTCTGCCAGATCATCGCCGGTGAGCGGCCGGCCCACCACGTGCTGGACATCGACGACGTCGTGGGCTTCCTCGATGCCCGTCCGGTGTTCAAGGGGCATGTGCTGGTGGTGCCACGGCAGCACATCGAGACGCTGCCCGACCTGCCGGCCGACCTGCTCACGCCGCTGTTCGGCGCGGTGCAGCGGGTGAGCGCGGCGGTCCTCGAGGCGTACGACGCGCAGGGGTCCTTCGTCGCGCTCAACAATGTGATCAGCCAGAGCGTGCCGCATCTGCACGTCCACGTGGTGCCGCGACGGCGCAAGGACGGGCTGCGCGGCTTCTTCTGGCCGCGCACCAAGTACTCCGACGACGCCGAGGCCGAGGAGTATGCGAAGCGGCTGCGTGCC
>DATFRX010000048.1:0-2224 GCA_035262905.1 Nocardioidaceae bacterium | reverse complement strand
GCCGGTATCAGGTCGTCTATGAATGCGCGACCGGCAGCTGGCAGAGCAAGCGCCCGGCCCGAGGGGGAAGTCTGAGGCCGTGCGTGCGAGGCCGGAACCCGCCGCCGGTCGGCTCCGGCCGAGGAGGTGGAAAGCTCGTGTCGACGAGACTCAGCAGGTCGCTCCTGCTCGGCCTCGGTGTGCTGCTATGCGCTGTCGCGCTCACCTGGGCCGGGGCCGCTCGGGCGGTGACGCTCGCGCCACCGTGGTGCGGCACGCCCGAGCCTGACGCTGCCGGTGCCCTGCCTGACGGGACCAACCCGACCGACCCGGTCGGCAGCTTCCCGCACATCCCGTACTACGCGATCGGGTGCACGCTCGACGCGATCAAGGCCGAGAGCCTCGACGGCCGCATGTCGGTCGAGGTCTTCGGCCAGTCCGCAGGCGGGCGGCCGATGTACCTGGTCACGTTCAACCAGCTGGTCACGCACGACCAGCGGAAGGCGTTCCAGAACTGGGAGAAGATCCGCGGGGACGCGATCGACGACCCCGCGAAGGCGCAGAAGCGCCTGGAGAAGCTCGGCGGAGACTTCAAGATCCCGATCTTCATCCAGGCCGCGATCCACGGAAACGAGTACGAGGGCGTGGACGCGTCGATGCAGCTGATCAACCGGCTCGCGACGACGCCGTACGGAACCGATCCGGCGGTCGACGCGATCCTCGACCACGCGATCGTGGTCTTCAACAGCGACCAGAACCCCGACGGCCGCGCGGCCGGGACACGCGCGAACGGCAACGGCTTCGACCTCAACCGCGACTTCCTGACCCAGTCGCAGCCGGAGGTCCACGCGTCGGTGTCCGTGATGCAGAAGTGGCTCTTCCCGGACATGCTCGACCAGCACGGCTACGTGACGCCGACGCTGATCGAGGCGACGACGAAGCCGCACAACCCGGGGATCGACTACGACCTCTGGCTGAAGTGGAACCAGCCGCGGACACTGGCGAACAAGGTCGCGCTGGCGGGAGTCGATCTCGGCGCCCAGCGGCCCGTGAACGAGTGGTGCGTGACCGCCGACCTGCCGCCGATCGGCAGCAGCACCTGCCCGGACGGCTCGACGCCGGGGCCGGCCGTGGCGGAGGGCTGGGACGACTGGGGCCCGTTCTACACGCCGATGTACAACCAGCTCGTCGGCTTGAACGGCTCGACCGTCGAGATGTGCTCCAGCACCGCCTCGAACCCGGCGACGCAGCGGGTCTGCGGCGCGCCGGGCCTGACGACGTTCCCGCGCGGGCGGGCGGCGGCTCGGCTGGCGCAGTACACGGTCGCGACGTCGACGCTCGCGTTCGACATCGCCAACCGGCAGGACCTGATGAACGACATGCTCGAGATCTACCGGCGCGGCGTCGCAGGCGAGGCGCGGCCGCCGTGCTGCCCCGCCCCGTTCGACGTCGAGAACAACTGGATGCGGGACTACCCGACCGCGTACGTGATCCCGCTCGGGCCGGGCCAGCGCAGCGGCCCGGAGGCGAACCGTCTCGTCGGCTGGCTGCTCACGAACGGGATCGAGGTGTCGCAGCTCAGCAAGCCGATCGCGTTCAACGGCCAGACCTTCGCGGCCGGCTCGTACGTCGTCTGGATGGACCAGGCGCACCGCGGGCTCGCCGAGACGGCGCTCGGGATCGGTGACGACGTCTCCGCCAGGATCAGCACGCTCTACGCGCCACCGGGCGCGTGGAGCCACGGCTACCTGTGGGGCGCGAGCGTGGTGACGATCCCGCTCGGTGCCTCGTTCCCGGCCAAGACGAAGCCGACCGACGCTCCGCAGCCGCTCGGCGGCGGGGTCGAGGCCGGCCCGGCCGACCGCTACGCGCTTGCCATCGACTCGGCGACTGCGGTGCGGACGCTGAACCAGCTGGTCGGCGACGGTGTCTCGGCGGAGCTGGCGCTCGGGTCGTTCTCGAGCGGCGGCGCCACCTACCCGGCCGGGTCGGTGGTCTTCCCGGCGGACGCGGCCACCGTGGCTGCGCTCGACGCGGCCGGTGGAGCGGCGGGCATCACCTTCCGCGGCGTCTCGGCGGCGTCGCTGCCTGCCCTCGACCCGAGCGACCGCGTCCCGCGCATCGCCGTGCTCACGGGCGCGCTGAACCAGGACATCTGGGTGCTCCGGAACCTGGGCTTCACCGCCGACCCGATCGCGACGGGCGCGACGAGCCCGCTCAACGATCCGGCCGCACCGAACCCGCT
>DATFRX010000047.1:0-4623 GCA_035262905.1 Nocardioidaceae bacterium | reverse complement strand
GGCTCATCCCCAGTAGGCGAACTTGCCGTCGACGTGGCCGTTCACGTAGTCGATGGACACGATGCTGTACCTGGGGTGCTGGCAGGCGCGGTAGTCGCGGGTGGAGTAGTGGTCGCCGCCGATCCAGAACGTGGAGGTCTGTCGGCCGTTGGTGTCGAAGATGCGGTGGACGCGCTCGCGCTGCATGTTCTTGCGGATCTTGTGGAACTCGGCCTTGCTGACGCATCCGGGAGTGTCGGCCGCTGCCGGGCTGCCGGCGACCATGACGGTGCCGGCGGCGAGGACGAGTCCGGTGCCGGTCGCGGCAAGGGGTCGGATCAGACGGGTCTTGCTCATGGGGAGGGGTCCTTCGAAGATGTCACTGCCCGGCTGGTCCGGACGCGCTGGTGGGTGCCGGCGCGCCCCACCAGGAGACCCTGATGCCGATTGGTGTCAGAGGCGCGCGCCGACTTCCCCACTGAGCCATGACTCTATACGGCTTCTATGAATGTTCTAAAGCGAATGTATGCAGGATCACAATGTTGCTTGTGGTACCGTCCGACGCATGGCGCGGCCCTATAGAGACCCGGTAGAGATTCTGACGGCCCCGGTCCCGGCGCAGTCCCCGTTCATCCCGACGGACGCCAAGATCGTGGTGGGGGCGGTCGCTCCGGCGTCGCCGGATCCGATCCCGATCGTGCTACTGCCGGGGTTCGAGTACCGGATGCGCGAGTGGCGGCACCCGGAGACCCATGAGGTCCACTGGCGGCTCGAGCGCAGAAGGACCGCCCAGTCCGGCGAGGACGACGAGTAGCTCTCACGGCGTGACCGTCGACGTAGCCGGGCCTGCCGCGCTCGCCGCATTGCTCCAGGATGCGGGTCGCGGCGTCTTTCCGCCGACCGATGGCACCGTCACGGTGCTCCGGCAGCCCGCCGCGGGCGAAGCGGTCGTCCTCGCCTTCACCGGACACATCGTGATCGCGGCGGACGTGGAGCCGGGGTGGGTCGCGCAGCTGCTGCCGACGGCCGACCTGTCCGACTACCTCAACCCGCCGTTCCTCGGCGCCCTCAGCGAGCGACTGGGCAGGCGGGTCAACTGCGTGGACCTGGTCGCCTACGGACCGGCTCTGACCGGTTCGCCGCCACTGCCGCTGACCGAGATCGTCGACCGATCGCATCCGCGAGTACGCCGGGCCCAGCGCTGGCGCACCGACGTCCGGGTCTGGGCGGCCGATGGCGGCATCGTCGTGCTCGGCCGCGGGTTGGCCGGGCGACTCGAGGTGGCGTTCGAGGTCGATCCGGACCAGCGGGCTCGCGGCCTCGGCAGGGCGCTGGCCCGCTCGGCGCGGCACCTGGTCGGACAGTGGCATCCCGACGAGCCCGGCGTGTGGGCCCAGGTGGCGCCGGGCAATGCGGCGTCGGTGCGGACCGTGCTCGCGGCCGGGTATCAGCCGGTGGGCTCCGAGGCGCTGTTGGTCGCACCCTGACCGGGACGCGCGAGGTCAGCGCACCGCGCCGAGCACCGGCTTCACATCCACGATCGGCGTGCCGTCGATGGCCTCGATGTCGCTGACCCGTACGCGCAAGCCGTCGACGGCGACCACCCGGACCCGATGCAACCCGACCGGGTTCGGCCGGTCGGCAGAGCGGGTGCTGAAGACGCCGGTCAGCGGCGTCGCCGGATCGTCGCGCGGATGGACGGCGAGCACTGAGCGGTCGGCCCGATGCAGCCAGGTGAACACGAAGACGTCGTCTCCCACGGCCAGATCGCCGATCCCATCGGCCACCGCAGGGTCGAACACCAGCCACGCCTCCGGAGCACCCTCGACGCCCTGCTTCGGCGCGCTGGCCCGGTCGGTCAAAGGCGACTCCACCTGGCCGATCGGGTTGATCTCGTACGTCACGACGCCTCCTCGCCAAGCTCCGCCAGGCGCCGCTCGAGGAAGCGGCGCTCGGCATCGGCATGCACCAGCTCCAACGCCCGAGCGTAGGCCGCGCGCGCATCCGCGTCCCGATCGAGCCGGCGCAGCAGCTCCGCCCGGGTCGCATGCAGATAGTGATAGCGGTCCAGATCCAGCCGCTCGGCCAGCGCGAGCCCGGTCTCGACGTCGCCCGCCTCGGCGATCGCCACGGCCTGGTTGAGCCGTACGACGTCGGAGCCCGTGATGTCGGCCAGCTCGCCGTAGAGGGCGGCGATCCGAATCCAGTCCGGCGGCTCCTCGACATGCCGGGCGGCGATCTCGGCCTGCAGCGTGTACGGCCCGTGCCGATCGAGTCGGAGTGCGCGGGCGAGTACGCCGCGGCCCTCAGCCAGCTCGTCGAGGTCCCACCGAGCCCGATCCTGGTCGGCCAGCAGCACCAGCTCACCGTCGTCGAACCGGGCCTCGCGGCGGCTGTCGTTCAGCAGCATCAGGGCCAACAGGCCATGCGTCTCGGCCTCGTCCGGCATCAGCTGCGCCAGCACGCGGCCGAGCCGGATCGCTTCCGCGGCCAGGCCACTGCTGCCGCCGTAGCCCTCGTTGAAGATCAGGTAGATCACCGCGAGCACCGCTGCCAGCCGATCCGGCAGCAGATGCGGCGCCGGTACCCGGAACGGGATCCCGGCCGTACTGATCTTGGACTTCGCCCGTACCAACCGCTTCGCCATGGTGGCCTCTGGCACCAGGAAGGCACGGGCGATCTCCTCGGTTCGCAGCCCGCCGAGCGTGCGAAGGGTCAGCGCAACCTGCGCATCGAGCGCGAGCGCTGGGTGACAGCAGGTGAAGACGAGCTCGAGTCGCTCGTCGGGAATCGTCGTCTCGTCCACCTCGTCCTCCATGGCGTACGGCACGTCCAGCAACCGGAGCTTGTCGGCCAGGGTGCGATCGCGGCGGATCCGGTCGACCGCCCGGTTGCGTCCGGTCCGGATCAGCCAGGCCCGCGGATTGGATGGCATGCCCTCGCGCGGCCAGCGTTCGGCAGCGATGGTGAAGGCCTCCTGAGCAGCTTCCTCGGCGAGGTCGAAGTCACCGAGGAAGCCGATCAGGCTGGCGAGGACGCGCCCCCACTCGTCGCGGAAGACCCGGTCGATGATCGCTATCGCTCCACGAGCGGGCGGATCTCGACGCAGCCGCCAAGACGGGCCGCCGGGATCCGCGCGGCGAGCTCGATCGCGGCGTCCAGGTCGTCGGCCTCGAACGTGAGCCAGCCGCCCAGCGCCTCCTTGACGGCGACGAACGGCCCGTCGGTGGTCAGCGTCTTGCCGTCCTGCACCCGGACGGTGGTCGCCGCTTCCGGCGCAGCGAGCTCGGTGCCCGGCGTGACGCCCGGCGTCTGGTTGAGCGCCATGTAGTCGGCGTAGACGGCCTGTTGCTCCTCCTCGGACAACCGGCCCCAAGCCTCGGGGTCGCGCGGTGTCGGGGTGTCGCCTTGCTGGATCAGCAGCATGTACTTCATCGGATTCCTCCTTCGTGGAGATCGGTCGCCTTCAAGACGAACGGCGCAGCTCCAGATGGACACCTGTCGACGAGAAATCTCCGTACGGCGTCGTCCCGACCCGGAAGGAGGGTCCGGATCACGGCGTACGTCCGATGAAGGCCAGCAGCTTGGTCTGGGCGTCGGCGTCGTCCGGCACCTCGACCCGCGGACCGTAGTGACCGCTGTCGCGAAGCATCTGGTCGAGCGGCAGCATCTCCTCGTACAGCTCGGCGCACTTGATCGGGTCGAGCGTGTCGTCCTGCCCAGTCGCCCGGGCCAGATCCCAGGTGTGCAGGAACACGTCGGTCGTGTAGAAGTTGTTGACCGCCAGGGCCAGCGGCAGCTCGCCGACATGCCGTTCCTTCAACACCTTGCCGACGGTGTCCGGGTCGTCGAGCAGGGCCTGTACGCCGTCGCTGTGCACGGTCCAGGCCGCGACCGGATCCTCGTCGGCCGACGGGCCGGAGGGCAGGTCGATGCCAGTGCCGGACTTCAGGAACCCGGGAAACCACTCGACGAGGTGACGCACGACGTCGCGGGCCACCCAGCCCTCGACCGGCGCCGGGTCGTCCCAGGCGCCGGGAGCCGCGCCGACCACGCAGGCGGTGAACCCGGCCGCGATCCGGCGATGCTCCTCGGCGGGTGAGCGGTCCTCGCTCGGCTGCTCGGTCATGACGCTTCCTTCCAGGTGCCGTGGCTCTCGATACGAGTGTGGCGAGTGGGTCCGACGTCATTGTCGGCGATGTCGCAGAGGATGGGGAGATGGCCGTGGACGCCGACGACATCCGACGAGTGGCCCTGTCCCTGCCGCGGGCCTATGAGGCGCTGGTACGCGACCAGGTGAAGTTCCGGGTGGGGCAACTGGTCTTCGTCGCACTCTCCCGCGACGAGCGCACCATGGGCGTCGGTTTCCCGAAGGAGCAGCGGGAGGCGGCCGTCGCTACGGAGCCCGAGAAGTTCGAGATGCCCTCGCGCGGTGACCTCCGCTATCGGTGGATCCACGTGCGTCTCGATGCGCTCCAGTCGGACGAGATGCGCGAGCTCGTGCTCGACGCGTGGGCGATGTGCGTGCCGAAGCGAGTCGCCCGGGACTACTTCGCGGCAGAGGACCGCTGAGCCGACTCCGGGCCGGTGCGGGCGCTGTCGGAGTGGAGCGCAAGACTGGTTCCGATGGCCGTTCGCGCCACC
>DATFRX010000046.1:0-8348 GCA_035262905.1 Nocardioidaceae bacterium | reverse complement strand
AGGTCGCACTCGGGCTGTTCGGCGTCGTGTTCCTGATCGCGCCGGACGGACGGCTGCTCTCGCGCCGTTGGTGGTGGGCCGTGGCGGCTGCTGTCGTTGGCATCGTGGTGTACGCCCTCGGGCTGCTCACTTTCTCGCCGGTCGACTTCAGCCTGACCGACAACCGCGGCGACACCTCGACCCTCGCCGGCATCTTCTTCTCGATCGGCATCCTGCTCGTCATCGTGTCGTTGTTCGCCGCCGTCGTCGCGATGGTCCGCCGGGTGCGCCGGGCGGAGGGGACGGAGCGGCAGCAGTTGCGGCTGATCGTCGTTGCGGTGGCCGGCATCGCCGTCGGGCTCGCCTGGCTGATCCTGGTCCAGCAGTTCAACGGCGGTGTGCAGACCTGGCTGGCCTCGCTTCCGTTGTTCGTGGCCTACGTTCTGCTCCCGATCTTCATCGCGATCGCGGTGCTGCGCTACCGGCTCTACGACATCGACGTCATCATCAATCGCGCGGTCGTGCTCGCGGTCGGCACGGCGTTCGCCGCGGTCGGCTACGTGGCCGTGGTCGTGGCAGTCGGCCTGGCGGTGGGGTCCGGCGCGGGCGGAGTCTGGCCGTCGGTCATCGCGATGATCGTCGTGGCGCTGGCCTTCCAGCCGCTTCGCCGCCGAGTCGTACGCCTGGCCGATCGGATCGCGTATGGATCCCGGGCCGCTCCGTACGAGGCGCTGGCCGACTTCAGCCGACGACTCGGCGGGAGTCCGGATCCGGAGTCGCTGCTGCCGACCGTCGCCGAGGCGACCGGCACCGCGGTCCAGGCGCATCGGGTCATCGTCCGCCTGACGGTGCCGGACGGCGCCGATCGATGGGCCCAGTGGCCGGTCGCGACGACGGAGTCCTCGATCGGCCCGGAGGCGGTCCAGATCGACGTCGTGGACCGAGGGGAGCGGTTGGGCAGCATCTACGTGGTGATGCCGCCGGGCCGGTCGCTGCGCGCGAGCGACCGGGAGCTGCTGGCGGACCTGGCCGATCAGGCGGCCCTGGCGTTTCGCAACAACCGGCTGGCCGCCCAGCTCGCCGGTCGAGTCGCGCTGCTGGATCGGCGGACCGCCGCGCTGGCCGAGTCGCGGGCCCGGCTGATCGCAGCGCGGGACGAGGAGCGCGACCGGCTGGAGCAGGCGATCCGGGTCGGCGTGGCGCCCTACCTCGAGCCGACTCCTGGGCGACTGCGCCGAATGGCCGAAGACATCTGCGATCCCGACGTCGAGCAGCAGCTCAATGTGACCCTCGACGACTCGATCAAGGCCCTGGAGAGTTTGCGCGAGATCAGCCGCGGCATCGTGTCGCAGCAACTGGCGCGATCCGGGCTGGCCGCGGCGCTGGCGGCCCATCTGGGGCAGGCCGGGCATGCCGGGGCGCTGGTCGTCGACGACGCCGTCGCCACCACGCGATTCGACCGGCCGATCGAGACGACGGCGTACTTCAGCCTGGTCGAGGCGGTTCGCCGGCTCCAGCCGCCGATCGACGTACGACTGAATCTGGTGGACGGCCAGTTGTCGCTCGTCGTCGGGGGGACGGCGACCGATTTGGCGACCTCGACCGCGTGGCACGACCGGCTCGAGTCGCTCGGCGGGTCGGCGGAATGGACCCACGAGAACGGCCACGCGGTCGTCGCGATCAGCATTCCGACCGAGTGAGCCCCGGCCGCGACGGACGGTCAACCCCACCGGTCGTGCGGCTAGCACCATCACGATTCCGCCCGCTCGTCGCGGATTGTCGAGGGTGGAGGTGTCACGTGAACGTGGTGCGTGTGCTCGTCGTGGACGACGAGGAGATCTTCCGTCGGGCGATGACGGCAGTCGTCACCGAGACCGACGGTTTCGCGGTCGTGGGTACGGCGGTGTCCGGCCCGGACTCGCTGTCCGCTGCCGAGGCGGTCCGGCCGGATCTCGTACTGATGGATGTCAATCTGCCGGGTATCGACGGGGTCGAGGCGACCCGGCTGATTCGAGCGGTCGATAGTCCGCCGATCGTGCTGCTGGTCTCGACCTACGACGAGTCCGACGTGGACTACGCCGACAGCGGGGCGGCCGGCTATCTCGCCAAGGCCTCACTCGAGCCGGATCGGCTAGCCGAGGCGTGGGCCGCGGCACGGCAGGCTTCGGCGCCGGACAGGGAGTAGGAGCCATGAACGCCGTGACCACCGAAACTCCGAGCGCCACGGCGCCGCCGGGTGTTGCGACCGCCGGCCGCCGCGAGCGCTGGCTGGTCGGCATCGCACTCGGCCTGATCGCGCTCCACATCGTCGACGACAGCTTCCTGCAGCCGCAGCCCGGCACATCGGCGGCGGACCATCTGGTGAGCGGACTGGTGCCGCTGGCACTCATCGCGCTGCTCGGGTTCGGCTATCTCCGCTGGCGACCCGGCGTCCGGGCCGTCGTCGCCGGACTCCTCGGCGTCCTCGGGATCACGGTCGGCACCGAGGCGGTCTACTACTTCAGCCAGGGGGACGGCGGCGGCGACGACTTCACCGGCGTGCTCGCGATCGCGGCCGGACTGGCGCTGATCGGATGCGCCGTGACCGTGTTGTGGCGCAGTCGCCGCACCGACGGCCGGCGCTGGTGGCGATACACCCGGCGGTCCTTGGTCGGCCTGGCGGCATTCGTCACCGGCTACGTGGTGGTGCTTCCGTTCGCCTACTCCTACGTGATCACCCATGTCGGGGTGACCGACGTTCCGACGCCGGACCTCGGCGCGCCGTACGAGGACGTCCAGTTCACGACCAGCGACGGCCTGACGCTGCACGGCGCGTACGTCCCGTCCCGCAACGGGGCTGCGGTGATCGTCGTACCCGGCCTGTCGGACTCGCAGGACGACGAGGCTCGGATGCTCGCCAGGCACGGGTACGGCGTACTCCTCCTCTATCGCCGTGGGGAGGGTGAAAGCGAAGGCGATCCGAACCTGTTCGGTTGGCACTCGGCCGACGATGTCCACGCCGCCGTGGACTACCTCAGCGGCCGGCCCGAGGTCGACCCGGACCGGATCGGCGGCATCGGTTTCTCGGTCGGCGGTGAGATCCTCATCCAGGCCGCAGCCGAGTCGGACCGGCTCGCAGCGATCGTGTCCGAGGGCGGCAGTCAGCGCTCGGTGCGCGAGCAGCTGAACTTCTCCGGATGGGACAAGTGGGTGCCGGTGCCGTCACTCGCGATCAACACGGCCGGTGTGGCGGTCTTCGGCAACCAGACCGTGCCGGCCAACCTGATGGACCTGATGCCGCAGATCGCACCGCAGGCGGTCTTCCTCATCCATGCCGCCGACGGTCAGCCCGGCGAGGTCGAGCTGACCGATGACTACTACGCGGCAGCGGGTCAGCCGAAGCAGAGCTGGGAGGTCCCGGACGGCGGCCACATCGGGGGCTACGCCGCCCATCCCCGGGAGTACGAGCAGCGCGTCGTCGATTTCTTCGACACCGAGCTCCTCGCCCGCTGACGGTCTTGCGCCGTACACACCGTCCGAGGCGTGCGGGACGGTGCGTACGGGCGCAGAACCGATCAGGCGCGGGTGGCGACCGCGACGAGGTACTGCCAGTCGCTCAACAGCGTGCCGTCGGTCGACTGGTTGGCCTCGGTCGCGATGTCGATCAGATCGGCCCGGAACGCCGCGCGTCGGTCCTCGTCGGTCTGCGCCTCCGATGCCTTCAGCGTCGGGCCGTACTCGGAGATGAAGAAGTCGGCGAAATGCTCGGGCGACAGGAACCGCTGCGGCGCATTGTGCGTGCTGAAGCTGATCTCGCTCGAACCGTCGGCGAACAGGTCGCGCACGACGACCTCGTCACCCCATCGGGGCGGCGACTGCGCGCCGGGTGGCGGTGGCGCGTACGTGCCGACGGTCTTGAAGATCTTGCCGACGAAGCCCGTTGGAGTCCAGTTCGCCACCGCGACCTTGCCGCCCGGCTTGCAGACCCGGAGCAGTTCGCGCGCGGCCCGCTGATGATCGGCGGTGAACATGACGCCGATCGCCGACATCACGTAGTCGAACGACGCATCGGGGAACGGCAGGTTCTCGGCGTCGGCCTCGCGGAACTCGATGTCGAGCCCCTCGGCAGTGGCGCGCGCGTGCGCCGTGTCGACCAGCGCGGGTACGTAGTCGATGCCGGTGGCCTGGCAGAACCGGCGGGCCGCGGCGATGGCGACATGGCCGGTGCCGGTCGCCACGTCGAGCATCGTGGAGCCGGGCCGTAGGTTGGCGGACTCGCAGAGCTGGTCGGCCAGCGGCACCGTCAGCCAGGCGATCTTGCCGTAGTCGCCACTACTCCACATCTTCTGTTGCTTGGCCTTGAGCATCTCGAGATCGGTCGTCGAGGTCACGGTGGGTCCTTCGGGGTCGCAGTCGATCAGGGCCGCCATCGTGAGGAGGCGCCGCGCGGGTCCGGAGATACATCGGCCGCCACGCCGGTCGGCGACATTCCACCATCATTCGGTGGCGAGTACGATAAGGAACGCATTAGAGCCGCTGTCATGGCCCGCGGTCAGCTGGTCCGCATGGGGAGAGCTGGATGCCATGACAGGTTCAAGCCGCTCGGTTCGCGTACTCGGGCTCACTATCCTTGCCGCTTCGCTGGTCGTCCCGGGACCACTGCGAGGCGCGCCATCGTCGGCGTCCGCGCCTGCCGCCGCCGAAGTCGACCGGGCTCCGCATCGAATCGGGTGGCGCCTGACCAGGCCGGCCAAGCATCGGCAGATCGAGGGCTACGCGACCCGGGTGAGTGTGCTGCCCGGTGGGAAGGTGTCGCTCAAGATCTCGACCGGCGCCGCCCGCTATCGCGTGGTGGCCTTCCGCTTCGGGGCGTACGGACCGCACCAGATCGCCCGGCGGGTCTGGTCGTCCCGTTGGCGGCACGGACATCGCCAGCACCGCGCCGTGTTGAAACCGCGGCTGCACACGATCGTCGCGCCCTGGCGGCGCTCGTTGACGGTCTCCACGAAGGGCTGGCGGCCGGGCGCGTACGTCTTCAAGCTGATCGCGAGCAACGGCTGGCAGGCGCACGTGCCGTTCTTCGTCCGCTCCAAGAGCACTCGCGGCAAGCTGGCGCTGGTCGCACCGGTGACGACCTGGCAGGCCTACAACGACTGGGGCGGCTACAGCCTCTACGTCGGCCCGCCTGGCGACCGGCGCAGCTGGGCGGTCAGCTTCGACCGGCCCTATCCGCCGCCGGGTCAACCGGGCCCACGGCAGAATCTCGCGGGCGTCGTCCAGGCTACGGTCCTGGCCGAGCGACTAGGCCTGCGAGTCGCGTACCTGACCAACGTCGACATCGACGCACACCCGCGCGTACTACGCGGCGCCAAGGCCATGATCATGGTCGGGCACAGCGAGTACTGGACCCGGCAGATGCGAGCGCACGTGAGCCGGGCCAAGGCGGGCGGCACCAACCTGGCGTTCTTCGGCGCCAACACGATGTACTGGCGGATCCGGTTGCAGAGGGCCCGCTCCGGACCCAATCGGCTCGAGGTCGGCTGGCGCAGTGACGCCGCGAGTGATCCGGTGGCTCATGCGCACCCGCGACTCACGACCGCGCGCTGGCGAGATCATCCGCGGCCCAACAAGGAGAGCAAGCTCACCGGCATGCTCTACGAGTGCTACCCGGTCGACAGCCCGTACCGCGTGGTGTCCCCTCGCTGGTGGGGCTTCCGGGGCACCCACGTCCATCGCGGCGACCGATTCCCGCATCTCGTGGGCACCGAGGCGGATCGCGTCTATCCGATCCGATCTACGCCACGTCCGCTGCAGATCCTGTCGTACGTGCGCTACTCGTGCGGTGGGGTCGGCACGTCCTCGCAGTCGATCTACTACACCTCGCGATCGGGCGCCGGGGTGTTCACGGCGGGCACGCTCAACTGGATGTGCGCGCTGCTGCCCAAGTGCTCGCCCGGGTTCCCGTCGCATCGCACCAGGCGATTCGTCCACCGGACCACGGTCAACATCCTGAAGGCATTCGCCCGGGGACCGGCCGGACGTCGGCATCCGGCGCACGACAACGTGCGGAAGTTCAATCTGCCGAAGCACAACCAGGTGCCGGCGAGCCGTGTCGTCGGTGGATCTGACTAGCCGAGTGGTGCATAGACGCCGATGGTGACCGACAGCGTGACCGACATGGGCTGTTGAAGCTGCCGGATGCGCCGGCCGATCTCGTCGGCGTCGGTGTGCCAGGCGCTCGGCCCCATGGCGACGACGGCCTCGACATCTTCGTACGACAGGGTCATCGTCGCGGTGACGGCTCGTTGGTCGACGAGGTCGAAGCACGGGCTCAGCTGGGTGGCGAGCCGCTGTGGCTTCTGCTCGTCGACCTCGACCAGGTGCAGCTCGGAGACCAGCTCGTGGAGGTGCCGGGCGGTCGGCGTGACGACGAGCAGTCGCCCCGAGGGATGCAGGATCCGAGCCAGCTCGGTGGCGTTGCGTGGCGCGAACACGTTCAGCACGACAGCAGCCGCATCGTCTGCCACCGGGAGGCCGTGCCAGACGTCGCAGGCGACGGCACCGGCTCGCTGATGCGCCCTCGCGGCTCGGCGCAGTGCGTACTTCGAGACGTCCAACGCCAAGCCGACCCGATCGGGCGACCGGTCGAGCGCGGTCGCGAGGTAGTTGCCGACTCCGGCGCCCACATCCACGACGCAGCCGGGCGCGTCGGCAGTGGCTCGCTCGGCGAGGTCTGCGAGCGTCGTCGCGATGTCCGCGAAGTGTCCGGCGGCCATGAACCGCTCCCGAGCCTGCACCATCGCCGCCGTGTCACCGGCGTCCCCTCGCCACGCGGCGGGCAGCAGGCTCACGTACCCCTGACGCGCGATGTCGAACCCGTGCCCCGACTCGCAGCGCAACGCGCCGTCGGACCTTGTAAGCGGCGCGCTGCAGTACGGACAGATCAAGAACGGCACGACGTGCTCAAGCACATCGGAGATTCTCGCAAGTGCTGACGCCGACTCCGGAGCCGACTCCGATCGATAGAGGCCGCCAAGAGGGCAACCTCACCGATATGTCATGACGTCTCGCGGGACATGAGCACTGCAGACCTTCTGCTGAATCATTGAGGACTTCTTGCCCGTGACGTGCAACATTCCAAAATCTAAGTTAGCGAATGGTGATCGGCCGCCGGTCTTTATGCCGATGCGGTCGGGGGGAACGTACTCGGAGTTCCATCAAAGGGGACAGCCATGAGGCGCTTCATCACTTCCATTCCGCTGTTGCTGCTGCTCATCGCCGCACTACTTACGCCTGGCGCGTCCGCAACGGGCGCACCCCCGACACCGGTCTCAACCACGGAGGCGTTCGCAGCTGGTGCGGCATGCCCGTTCGCGATCGACGTCGTCTCCGAGGGCAAGTCAGGCTTCAACGATCTGCCCAACAATCCTCAGTTCTTCGGTATCCAAAACTCTCCGACGCTGCGGATCACGGTTACGGGGGCGGGCAAGTCAATCACGGTCAACGCCACCGGTGCGTTCCGCTTCATTGCTCTTCCCGACGGGAATCTCAGGATCAAGGCCGGCGGCCACAACTTCCTGTACGGCGTGCCAGGAGTCGGTGCGACAGCGCTCGCAACGACCGGGCCGATCGACGTACTGGTCGTAGACGGCAACATCGCGGCGATGGACCTCAGCGGAGCGCGGGTCCGCGATCTTTGCCAGGAACTCGCCTGACAGCAAGTACTCGCGGCATCACAGACACGCCGACGAACCCTCCTCCTCCGCGACACAATTCTGCGGATCGCGACATACTGATCCAAGGTCCGGAGGAGGGGTGGTTCTCGGTGGAGCGGAAGCAGTGATCGCCGCAACTGACCGGGCCCAGAGCGGAGCGGACACTGCGCCTGTGTTGCAGGGGCGGCACTTTCCGACCGGCCAGTCAGTCACAACGTTCGCGGTCTGTCGGCCGAGGCGAACGCCGCTGCCGACGCCGTACACGAGGCGGTGGCGACTCTGGACGCGGGCTTGGATCAGGATGGAGACACCGCTGCGCACCACGTCCGAGGGTGATCGGGCCTGAGGAGAGGCGGCTGGACCTCCCCGGTCGGATCGGCGCAGGCCCGTTCGTCGTAGGGGTGAGGGGCAGCACACGCGGGCCGTCCCGATCAACCGCGCTTGAGGAGAAACCGACATGACTGCGACCTACACCTTCGACATCGTCGCCACGCTCGACGGCTACGGCTCCTTCGGCCCGGACGCCGACTGGGGCGGCTTCTGGGGCAAGCAGGGTCCCGAGTTCCTCGACCGCCGGCTCGCCCTGTACAGCGCCGAGCAGCGGATGATCCTCGGGGCCAACACGTTTCGGCAGTTCGTGCAGTTACTGGGCTCGAGCACCGGGGTCGATGAGCT
>DATFRX010000045.1:0-31423 GCA_035262905.1 Nocardioidaceae bacterium | reverse complement strand
TGTCGGTGTCGAGCGTGACGACCAGGTTGGACACGGTGCCGAAGGTCTTGTCGTCGGTGGTCTGACGATTCCAGCGCACCGCGCCGAGTCCCGGCACCGGCGTGTCGGTATTGGCCTCGAGCTCGATCGAGCTGTCGGACGGCAGCGCGCTACCTGTGAGGCTGCCGACCGGGGCATCGAGGCTGATCGTGTCGCCGTCGCCGGTGCACCGGGCGACCAGGTTCTCCACGGTGAGGGCGCCGTCGGCGATGCTGAGGTGGTCGATCACGGCCTCGCTCACGACGTCGCCGTTGTGCTTGGTCGAGGCGGCGCGGAAGCCGCTGCCGCTGATCAGGGGATTGTCCGGCAGTGCAGCGGGCTCGTCGACGCCACGGTAGTCCGCGTGCCCGAAGCGACCCGGCAGGCCCAGCTGGCCCGGGCTGAGGTGGACGACCTGCTCCGGCGGCATCGGCAGGTCGGCGAACGCCTCGGGCACCTTCGCGTCGGAGGGGAACAGCGTCAGGGTCAGGCCGTCGGTCTGGAAGGCGGTCGCCTCGCCGTCGTACTCGACCCGGGACTGCGCTGTGGCGGGTGCCGTCATCGTCACCGCCGCGATGCCCGCGACGATCGTCGCGCCCACTCCGATCCGTGCCCACACCTTCGTCATGTGGATATGCCCTCCCCATTGCGCTTTCTCCCCTGTTCAACGACGAAGTGCCCGGCAAGCTACGGCTCTCGCCAATAAGCTGGCCGGGTGACGGAGGAGATCGGCCTGGCGGCCTGGAACGCGCTTCCGGACGACGCCGCCGAGCAGGCGCTTCGGGACTGCTGTGCGTCGGAGCGCTGGGTCGAGGCGGTGGCGGAGCAGCGGCCGTACGCCACGCCGGAGCAGGTCTATGCGGCCGCCAAGCGCATCCTGGCCGGGCTGGACGAGGGTGACATCGACCAGGCGCTGGCAGCGCATCCGCGGATCGGCGATCGGCCGACCGGCGCCGACTCCAGCCGCGAGCAGGCCGGCGTCGCGACCGCGTCCATAGACATCAAGGCCGAGCTGGCCGTGGCGAACCGGGCGTACGAGGAGCGGTTCGGCCACGTCTACCTGGTCTGCGCGACCGGCAAGGACGCCGACGAGCTGCTCGCGATCCTTCGCTCCCGGTTGACCAACGACCCGGAGACCGAGCGGCAGGTCATGCGGGCCGAGCTCGCCAAGATCAACCGGATCCGGCTCGGCCGATTGGTAGGGGACGACGCATGAGTACCCTCTCGACGCATGTCCTGGACAGCGCACTGGGCCGTCCCGCGTCCGACGTCGGAGTGCGGCTGGAGTCGGCCACCCGCGTCGAGATCGCCGTCGGGCGTACCGATGCCGACGGACGGATCGGCGACCTCGTCCCCGAGGGCCTGGCGGCCGGGTCGTACTGGCTGTTCTTCGACACGGCAGGCTACTTCGCCTCAACCGGGCAGGAGGCGTTCTATCCGGAGGTGATCATCGCCTTCACGATCGCCGATCCGGCCGAGCACTATCACGTGCCCCTGCTGCTCGCGCCGTTCGCGTACTCCACCTATCGCGGGAGCTGACCGATGAGCATCGTCCTGGGTTCCGATCAGTACGGGAAGTCCGAGGTCCGTGTGGTCCGGGTGGTACGCGACCAGCCGCGGCACGAGCTGCGCGACCTCAACGTCTCGACCTGCCTCTGGGGCGACTTCGACGCCGCCTACGTGGCCGGTGACCAGTCGCGCGTGCTGCCGACCGACTCGCAGAAGAACACCTGCTTCGCGTTCGCCAAGGAGCACGGGATCGACCAGATCGAGGACTACGCGCTCGCGCTCGGCCGGCACTTCGTTGACGACATCGAGTCGGTGGCCGGGGCGCGGATCGAGATCGAGGAGTACGCCTGGGACCGGGTGGTCGTCGACGGGCGCGAGCACGACCACTCGTGGACGCGTCGCGGTGATGCGGTGCGTACGGCGGTGGTGACCGTCTCCGGGTCGGACGCCTGGGTCGTGTCGGGGCTGAAGGATCTCGTCCTGCTGAAGTCGACCGGGTCGGAGTTCGCCGGCTTCATGCATGACAAGTACACAACGCTGGCGGAGACCCACGACCGGGTGCTGGCGACGTCGCTCGTCGCGCGCTGGCGGTGGGCCGGCGTCGAGCAAGACTGGGCTGCGGCGCAGGCCGACATCCGGCAGACCCTGGTCGAGCGGTTCGCCGACGTGCACTCGCTGGCGCTGCAGCAGACGCTGTGGGAGATGGGCCGGGCCGTCCTGAAGGCCCACGATGCGGTGGCCGAGATCCGGCTGTTGGCGCCGAACAAGCATCACTTCATCGTCGACCTGACGCCGTTCGATCTCGACAACCCGGGCGAGGTGTTCCATGCCGACGACCGGCCGTACGGGTTGATCCAGGCATCGGTGACTCGCGACGACGCCCCCGACCCGGGTCCGGCCTGGGTCACCACGGAGAGCTTCGCCTGACGCCCGCGCAGTCAGTCGCCGAGCCGGTCGGTCAGCTCGTGCTGGTCGTCGGCGAGCGTGACAGGCAGCGGCTCCCAGCGGCAGTCGAACCGCATCGCGGCGTCCTCGCCGTCGCCGGTGACGACATGGGTCCAACGCGCCGGCGATCGGTCTACGGCGCGCAGGTGGACGTACGTCGTCAGCCTGGCTTCGCCGGTCTCCGGATGTGGCCGGTCGGACTCGCCGAGTCGGCCGACGACCTCGACGCCGGTCAGGCCGGTCTCCTCGCGCACCTCGCGGACGGCGGCTTCGGCGTACGACTCGCCGGGGTCGATGCCGCCGGCCGGCACCTGCGTACCCGCGTCGTCGTCGGCATGGTCGAAGACGAGCAGCTCGAGTCGGCCGTTGCGGCGGCGGGTGACGTAGCACGCGACGCGCTGCCGGGGCGGATCGGGCACCGGGCCAGTCTGCCATCGGTTTTGCGCGCTCGTTATTGGTGCCGATGCCACTGCACCAACAACAAGTGCGCAAAAGCGCAGAGGGGCGACGGCGAGTGGCCGACCAAGGTCCCTACCGCCGGGGCGTCGGCCGTGGATACTGAGCCAATGGACTTCCTGCGGCCGACCAGCTGGCCGGATGCGCTCGCGGCCAAGGCCGAGCATCCGGACGCGCTGCCGATCGCCGGCGGCACCGATGTGATGGTCGAGCTCAACTTCGACCAGCGGCGGCCACCCGAGCTGCTCGACCTGACCGGCGTGGCCGAGCTGAACCAGTGGGATGCGGTCGACGGGCGAGTACGGCTCGGAGCCGGTGTCTCGTACTCCCGCGTGATCACCGAGCTCGGCGACCGGCTGCCCGGACTCGCGATGGCGTCCCGCACGGTGGGGTCGCCGCAGATCCGCAATCGCGGGACGGTCGGCGGCAATCTCGGATCCGCGTCGCCGGCCGGTGACGCCCATCCCGCCCTGCTCGCGGCCGAGACCGAGGTGGAGGTGGCCTCGGTCCACGGCACGCGGCTGATCCCGATCGGCGACTTCTTCACCGGCGTCAAGCGGCATGCCCTCGAGCCCGACGAGCTGATCGCGGCCGTATGGATCACGCCGCCGTCGGGGCCGCAGCAGTTCAGCAAGATCGGCACCCGCAACGCGATGGTGATCGCGGTGTGCGCCTTCGGTCTGGCGCTGCATCCGGACCGGCGCACGGTCGGCACCGGCATCGGTTCGGCGGCGCCGACTCCGATCCGGGCCGGCGAGGCCGAGCGGTTCCTCGCCGACGCACTGACCGACGCGGGACTGTGGGACTCGCCGGCGGAGCTGCCGGAGCCGGTCGTCGACGGGTTCGCCGGGCGGGTCGCGTCCGCAGCGGCGCCGATCGACGACGTACGCGGCAGCGCGGCGTACCGCCGACACGCCCTCAGCGTTATGGCCCGGCGGACGCTCGGCTGGGCCTGGACCGACTACCGGAAGGCCGCCTGACATGCGGATCACGCTGACCGTCAACGGCGAGGCCCGCGAGGTCGACGACGTCTGGGAGGGCGAGAGCCTGCTCTACGTGCTTCGCGAGCGGATGGGGCTGCCCGGGTCCAAGAACGCTTGTGAGCAAGGCGAATGCGGCTCCTGCTCTGTCTATCTCGACGGCGTGCTCGCATGCGCCTGTCTGGTCGCCGCCGGCCAGGCCCAGGGGCGCGAGGTCGTGACGGTCGAGGGGTTGGCCGACGGCGACGAGCTGCATCCGGTCCAGGCGGCCTTCGTCGAGGCGGGCGCTGTGCAGTGTGGCTTCTGCACGCCGGGACTCATCGTCGCCACCCATGACCTGCTGGCCCGGCGGCCCCGGCCGACCGACCCGGAGATCCGCGAGGCACTGGCGGGGAACCTGTGCCGGTGCACTGGCTACGAGAAGATTCTCGACGCGGTACGGCTGGCCGCGACCCGTACGACGGCCTCATGACCACGGTCATCGACGGCTGCCATGTCGTCACGATGGACGACGTACGGACCGAGCATGAGTCCGGCCATGTCGTCGTCGAGGGCAATCGGATCGTCGCCGTTGGGGCGGGCCCGGCCCCCGAGACGCCTGGCGCTCGCGTCGTCGACGGCACCGGCTGTCTGCTGACGCCGGGCCTGGTCAACACGCACCACCACCTCTACCAGTGGGTGACGCGGGGGCAGGCCGTCGACGGCACCTTGTTCGAGTGGCTCACGACGCTCTATCCGGTGTGGGCCCGGCTCGACGAGGAGTCCGTCGACGCGGCTGCACAGGGGTCGCTGGCCTGGCTCGCTCGCACCGGCTGCACCACGAGCAGCGATCATCACTACGTCTTCCCGCACGACGGTGGGGATCTGTTCGCGGCCGAGGTCGGTGCGGCCCAGGCGGTGGGGCTCCGATTCCACCCGTCTCGCGGCTCGATGGATCTCGGTGAGAGCGATGGCGGACTGCCGCCGGACAGTGTCGTCGAGGATCGCGATGCCGCACTGGCGGCGACCGAGGCGGCGATCGACCGGTGGCACGATCCGGCGCCGGACGCGATGGTCCGCGTGGCGGTCGCGCCGTGCTCGCCGTTCTCGGTCACGGCCGAGCTGATGCGCGAGGCGGCCGATCTCGCCAGGCGCCGCGACGTACTCCTGCACACGCACCTGGCCGAGACGACCGACGAGGAGGAGTACTGCCGCGAACGGTTCGGCCGCTCGTCACTGGAGTACGCGGCCGACCTGGGCTGGCTCGGCGACGACGTGTGGTTCGCCCACGCGATCCACCTCGACGACGACGGAGTCAAGCGGGTCGGGGACAGCCGTACCGGCGTCGCGCACTGCCCGAGCTCCAACGCCCGACTCGGTGCCGGCATCGCCCGGACCCGAGAGCTGAGGGACGTCGGCGCCCGGGTCGGGCTCGGGGTCGACGGCGCCGCGAGCAACGAGGCCAGCAGCCTGCTCGAGGAGGTACGGCATGCCGTGCTGTTCGCGCGGGCTCGCGGTGGGCCGCAGGCGCTCACGGTGCGCGATGGACTCGACATAGCGACCCGGGGCGGGGCTGCCGTGCTCGGTCGGCTGGACGACCTGGGCAGCATCGAGTCCGGCAAGCTCGCCGACCTCGCACTCTGGCGGCTCGACACGCTCGCCCACGCCGACATCCCCGATCCGGTCGCGGCGCTGGTGCTCGGCGCCCCGCCGCCACTCGAGCTGCTGCTGGTCAACGGTGCGCCGGTGGTCGAGCGCGACCGGGTCGTCACGGTCGACGAGGACGCGCTAGCTCGCCGGGCCGCGACCGTCAGCCGGGCGCTGCTGACCGGCTAGCCCACGTGCCCGGCCGGTTTTGCGCACTCCTCGTGGGTTTGGGCGGCTCGCCACCCCCAACGAGTGCGCAAAACCGAGCCCGACCTGCGGCGTCACGCGTATCGTGACCCCGATGAGCACACCGGTCGTGACCCGGCCGCCGGCGACCCGGGACGGCGTCGGCGACAACGCCGTGCGGCCGGACGGCACCCTCAAGGTCACCGGCGAGTTCGCCTACGCGAGCGATCTGTGGATGGACGACATGCTGTGGGGCGTCACGCTGCGCAGCCCGCATCCGTACGCCCGGATCCGCAATCTCGACCTGGGTGCGGCGCTCGCGACCCCCGGCGTCTACGCGGTGCTGACCGCCGAGGACATCCCCGGTCGCAATCGGGTCGGCCTCGAGCACGAGGACCAGCCCGCGCTCGCCGAGGACGTGGTGCGCTATCAGGGCGAGCCGGTCGCGCTGGTCGCCGCGGACCATCCCGAGGTGGCCCGGCGGGCGGCGAAGCGGATCCGGGTCGACTACGAGGTCCTGGCGCCGGTCACCGACGGCGAGCAGGCCCTCGACCCGGAGGCGCCGCAACTCCACGAGCACGGCAACGTCGTACGCCACCTCAAGATCCGCAAGGGCGACCCGGATCCGAAGGCGCCGGTCGTCGTCAGCCTGGACTTCGAGGTCGGAATGCAGGACCAGGCGTTCCTCGGGCCCGAGTCGGGTCTCGCGGTGCCGGCCGAGGACGGCGGGATCGATCTCCACGTGGCGACCCAGTGGCTGCACGTCGACCAGCGCCAGGTGTGCCAGGCGCTCGGACTCCCGCCGGAGAAGGTGCGGCTCACGCTGTCCGGCGTCGGTGGTGCGTTCGGCGGTCGCGAGGACCTGTCCATGCACGTGCACGCCTGCCTGCTCGCCATGCACACCGGCAAGCCGATCAAGATGGCCTACAACCGCGAGGAGTCGTTCTTCGGCCACGTCCACCGGCACCCGGCGTCGATCAAGCTCGAGTTCGGCGCCGAGACCGACGGCCGGCTGGTGTACGCCAGGAGCCACATCGTCCTGGACGGCGGGGCGTACGCGTCGAGCACCGGCGCCGTCGTCGGCAACGCGGGCACCCTCGGGCTCGGGCCGTACAACGTCCCCAACGCCCATGTCGACTGCTACGGCGTCTACACCAACAACCCGCCGTGCGGCGCGATGCGGGGGTTCGGCTGCGTGCAGGCGGCCTTCGCGCACGAGGCGCTGATGGACCAGCTGGCCGACCGGGTCGGTGTCGATCGGATCGAGATCCGTCGTCGCAACGGCATGCGGGAGGGCGACGTCAACCACACCGGCCAGCTGATCGACTCCGCGGCACCGGTGGCCGAGCTGATCGAGCGGGTACGTGATCTGCCGATGCCGCCGGCGCCGAACGGCCAGCCCGCAGGGGAGGTCGACCTGACGACGATGCCGGGCGGCGTCTCGAACACGACGCACGGCGAGGGGGTCCGGCGCGGTGTCGGCTATGCCGTCACGTACAAGAACGTCGGCTTCTCAGAGGGCTTCGACGACTACTCGACGGCACGAGTCCGGCTCGAGGTGATCGGCGGCGAGCCGGTCGTGACCGTCCACACGGCGTCGGCCGAGGTGGGCCAGGGCCTGATCACCGTGGAGCAACAGATCTGCCGTACCGAGCTCGGTGTCAGCCGGGTCGTCGTCGCGCCGAAGGACACCGGCGTGGGCAGCGGCGGCTCGACGTCGGCTTCGCGGCAGACCTATGTCACCGGCGGTGCCGTCAAGGCGGCCTGCGAGGCGGTACGCGATCGCGTCCGGAAGCTCGTCGCGGAGCGCTACGGCGTGGCCGAGGAGAGCGTGCAGCTGAGTGGCGACCGGGTGAACACCGTCGACGAGGAGCTGGACCTGGCGATGGCCGAGGTGCTCCGCGACCTGGTGATCGACCTGACCGTCGAGTGGCGGCACCGGCCGACCGAGCCGATCGACCCCGAGACCGGGCAGGGCAACGCGCACGTGCAGTACGCCTTCTCGGCGCATCGGGCCGTCGTGGACGTCGACGTCGAGTTGGGTCTGGTCAAGGTGATCGCGCTCGACACCGCGCAGGACGTCGGCAAGGCGATCAACCCGCAGGCCGTCGAGGGTCAGATCCACGGCGGCTCGGCGCAGGGGCTGGGACTGGCGCTGATGGAGGAGATCGTCGTCCGCGACGGCA
This sequence comes from Nocardioidaceae bacterium, assembly GCA_035262905.1. Taxonomy (GTDB): domain Bacteria; phylum Actinomycetota; class Actinomycetes; order Propionibacteriales; family Nocardioidaceae; genus DATFRX01. The sequence goes on along the minus strand of DATFRX010000045.1, from coordinate 23,517 downwards.
AGATCGCGAACCCGTCGTTCACCGACTACCTGATCCCGACCATCCTCGACATGCCGCCGATGCAGCTCGAGGTGTTGGAGTACGCCGATCCGCATGCCCCCTACGGCGTACGCGGCGTCGGCGAGCCGCCCACGATCTCGTCCGGCCCGGCCGTGGCGGCCGCGATCCGGCAGGCGACCGGGCTGGCGGTGCATCGGGTCCCGATCCGGCCGGAGCACCTCACCGGCACCTGACCAGGGCCGACCCGCCGTCGAGCTCGATTGACGGCCGTACTCGCCTGGGTCAGGCTGATCGGGGGAGACGGGTGACGGGAATGCGGCGCGAGGCGGTCTGGGAGTATCTGCGCGGAGCCCTGTGGGCGCTGCCCACGCTTGCCGTCGTGCTCGCCCTGCTGGCGGGCTCGATCCTGACCCGCGTCCACGTGTCACCGAACTCGACGTTCGGCCAATTCCTCTTCCAGGGGACGCCGGACGATGCCCGGACGCTGCTGATCGCGGTCGCGAGCACGATGGCCACGGTGATCGCGGTGGTGCTCGGTCTCACGCTGGTCGCGCTGCAACTGGCGTCGACCCAGTTCTCGCCACGACTGCTCCACAGCTTCCTGCGCGACCGGTCGAACCAGGTCGTGCTCAGCATCTTCGTCGCGACCTTCACCTACAGTACGGCCGGGCTCTACACGGTCGGCGTCTCGGGCGGAGAGCGAATCGGCAGCTTCCCCCGGCTCGCGGTGACCGGCGCGCTCGTACTGCTGTTCGTCAGCCTCGTGACGCTGGTCTACTTCGTCCATCACCTTGCACATTCGATCCAGATCGACGAGATCATGTCGAAGGTCGAGCGCACCACCCTCGTCGTCATCGAGCGCGATCTGCCCTCCGAAGCCGGCGCGATTCTTCCGGAGGTGCCGGCCTGGGCCGTGCAGGTGCCGGCGTATCGATCCGGCTACGTGCAGGTGATGCACCCGGAGGTCTGGCTCGACGTCGCGTCCCGGCTGGACGCCACCGCCATGGTCGTTCCGATGATCGGCGAGCACGTCGTCGCCCAGGCACCCCTCGCCTGGGTCTGGCGCGCGTCGCCGGAGCAGCCGCCGCCACCGCCGGAGGAGTTCGCGGCCGTGGCACATGACACGATCCGCATCGGCATCGAGCGGACCGCGGAACAGGACGCCGCCTTCGGCATCCGGCAGCTCGCCGACATGGGTGTCAAGGCGCTGTCGCCGGCGATCAACGATCCGTACACCGCGATCCAGGCGGTCGAGCACATCGCCGTCGTGTTGGCCGCACTGACGCAGCGCCCGTTGGGGAACCAGCAGCTGCACGACGCCGACGGCGCCGTCCGGGTTCTCGTACGTCGTCGAGACCTGGTGTACTACCTGGATCTCGCGACCGGGCAGGTGCGTCGCTACGGAGCGTCGGAGCCACGCGTCGTACGAGCGCTGCTGCGGGTGCTGCGCAACACCGGCGCGTTCTGCCGGACCGATGCCGATCGCGAGGCGGTCGCGTTCCAGGTGCGGCTGGTGCGGGAGGCCGCGGAGGACGCGATTCGTCAATCCGCCGATCTCGCTCCGGTACGCGACTTCGCCGACGAGGTGCTCCGCGAGGTCACCGGCTGACGCAACGGGGTCAGCTCGCGGGTGCCGGACCGTCGGGCTGGCGGACGGCGGCGAGCTGAGTCGCCTGGCCGACCAGCCGGCGCTTGCTGTCCCAGACCCGCATCTGCTCGGTCATCCGGTCGTCGCCGACGTCCTCGGCCCGCAGCTCGAACCAGACCGGTCCGGGCGCCGGCAGCCGCCGCAGATGCGAGGTGAGCTGCAGGGTCGGCGCGCCCCCGCCCATCCCGAGGTCGAAGTGCGCGGGCGGCCCCATGTCGAGCGCGACCTGCAGACTGAGCGGATCCCAGTCGGAGCCGTCCCGCAGCCGCAAGTGGCCGGCGACCATGCCGCGACCGGACGGCATCCCGGCGGCGAACCCGAGCACGGTCGGATCGAGACGCTCCTCGACGACGTCCATCATCGCGACCCGGAAGTCGAGGCCGGGCGGGTCGGCCGGGATCACCAGGCAGCGCTCGGGGTCGGTCGGTGCGACGTCGCCGTGTCCCGACCACCAGGGATCGTCGCCGCCGAGCGTCGCATGGATCAGGTGCGCCTCGACGGTCAGCTGGTCGTCCTGGCGCAGCTGGCCGCGCATGTGGGTCGTCCGGCGGCCCGTCCTGAGAACCTCGATCCGGGCGACGGCCGGCCCCGGTCGAGGGGCCTGCAGGAACACGGCGCTGGCCGACGACAGATGCGGCGGCGCGTGGGCGATCGTCTCGCCGGCTGCCCGCCCGAGCACGGCGACCAGATAGCCGCCCTGCAGTACGTCGCGGGCGCTCCACACCGGGTCCAGGTCGACCTCGAACTCGGCTGCGTCGGCGTCTCGGCCCCTGAGCTCGACCCGGGTCGCGGTCGCGAAGTCCGCCATGTCCAACCTCTCCGAGAGACGGTCACCGATCCGAGCGGACATTGTGACACTCGGGGTGAGACGACGTCGGAGTGCGGTCGGCCGGGCTAGTAACGCACCAGGCCGCCGATCTCGACCGGCTCGGCCCGGCCGTCGACGGGCATCGCAGCCGCCAGCCGCATGCCGACATCGACCGACGTCGAGCGCTCGGCCGCCGCGACCTCCGACATCGGCACCCAGGCGGCGAGGTCGGTCGAGCCGCCGACCTCGTGGCGCAGCTCACCGCCGACGATCCGGACGGCGTAGAAGATCGCGACCCGATGCATCGAGCCGCCGTCTGGGCCCGCCCAGTCGACCTGCTCGCGGCGCGAGTCGATGCCGAGCAGCCGGTCGACGCGTACTCGATAGCCGGTCTCCTCCTCGACCTCGCGCTGGACGGCGTCGTACGGATCCTCGGCGTGCTCGACCCGGCCGCCCGGCAGCGTCCAATGGCGCCGGTCGCCGTCCGGGGAGACGTAGCGGGCCAGCAGGATCCGGTCGTCGCGAGTGCAGACACCGTAGGCGGCCAGCCGCAGGAACTCAGTCGTCACTGGGACGTCGACCGACTCAGCCGGCCGCGGAGTCGATGAGGGTACGGATCTCGGGCAGCAGCTCGACCTGCTCGGCCGCGCAGGCATCGACGAACGTCTCGACGGCGGCATCGCAGTCGAACACGATCTGCTCCAGCGCGAGCGCACTCAGGTCGACCTCGCTCGGCGCCACCGGCGGAGACGCGTTGCGCTCGCGGTCGAACGGCGCGACGAACGCCATGGCCTGGGTCCATCGGGCCTCGAGCCGGTGGGTCACCTCGTCCGGCGGCGTCCAGGACGGCAGGAAGAGCCGGGCGTCGTCGTCGGTCGACGCGGGCAGGCAGAAGAACTCCGCGACCAGCCGGGTGTGGGTGAAGAAGGCGTCGCGGCTGGCCTGCCGGACCACGTTGGGAAGCTCCGGCATCAGGTCGTCGCAGGCATACCACGGCAGTCGCCGCAGCATCTGCAGCGAATAGCTGAGGTTCAGTAGGACCCGGAACTCTCGGGGTTCCCCCAGCTTGGTGAGGTGTGAGTCAGCCTCGTCCAAAGCCACGTAGTCCATATCGTCCCCGGAGGTCCTGGCGTTACCGAACGGGGCCGAATCGGACGACTCCGCGCAGAGATGATCGGTTTGTTCAGACCGGTACGGCGCGGAGTCGTGCGCCGATCGATCGGGGGAGAATCCCTCCATGGCGGACTACGACCTCCTCATACGTGCGCCGCGGGCGGTGATCGGCCGGTCGGAGGTGGCGTGTGCCGTGGCCGTACGCGCTGGACGCGTGGCGGATCTCTGGGACTATGACGCGCCGGCGGCGCCCGAGGTTGTCGGCTCGATCGTCGAGCTCGGCGCCGACGAGGTGCTGTTGCCGGGGCTGGTCGACAGCCACGTCCACGTCAACGAGCCGGGTCGCACCGAGTGGGAGGGCTTCGCCACCGCGACCAGGGCGGCGGCCGCCGGCGGTGTCACGACGATCGTCGACATGCCGCTCAACTCGATCCCGCCGACCGTCGACGTCGCGGCCCTCGACGCCAAGCGCCGTGCGGCCGCCGACCAGGCGTACGTCGACGTCGGGTTCTTCGGCGGTGCCGTCCCGGACAACCTCGGCGCGCTGCGGCCGCTGCACGACGCCGGCGTCTTCGGCTTCAAGAGCTTCCTGCTGCCGTCGGGCGTCGACGAGTTCCCGCCGCTTTCGACGGAGCAACTCGCCGTCGCCATGGACGAGATCGCCGCTTTTGACGCTATCCTGCTCGTGCACGCTGAGGATGCGGCGACGATCGATGCGGCACCGTCGGCGAGCGGTCGACACTACGCGGATTTCGTCAGTTCCCGGCCCCCGAGCGCCGAGGTACGCGCGGTTGAGACGTTGTCGCAATTGGCGCGCGAGACAGGAGCTCGGGTACACGTGTTGCATCTGTCCAGCGGTGACACCGTGCCGGTGATCGCCGCCGCTCGGGGCGATGGAGTCCGGCTGACCGCCGAGACCTGCCCCCATTACCTGACACTCGCCGCCGAGGACGTCCCGGACGGCGATACGGCGTACAAGTGCTGTCCGCCGATTCGTGAAGGCGCCAACCGCGACCGGCTGTGGGACGGGCTGCGCTCCGGCACCATCGACGCGGTCGTCAGCGACCACTCGCCGTGCCCGCCACAGCTCAAGCGCCTCGACACCGGTGACTTCGGCGCCGCGTGGGGCGGCATCGCCTCGCTGCAGCTCGGCCTGTCGGTCGTGTGGCAGGCCGCCCGTCGCCGCGGTGTGCAACTGGCCCAGGTGGTCGAGTGGATGGCCACCAAGCCGGCCGACCTGCTCGGCCTGCCGCAGAAGGGGCGGATCGCGGTCGGCGCCGCCGCCGACTTCGCGGTCTTCGCGCCCGACGAGGAGGTCGTCGTCGATCCGAGAACCCTGCAGCACCGGCACCCCGTGACGCCGTACGCCGGCCGAGTGGTCGCTGGCCGCGTGCGGCAGACCTGGCTTCGAGGCCTGCCGGTCGATCTCGGACCCGACGCGACGCCTCGCGGTCGGCTGCTCAGCCGGGGGGCGGCATGAACGGTTCCGACTTCCGGACGCTGCCGGACCTCGCGCTCCGCTCCTTCGGGGGCAGTGTCGTCTACGCCAACGACGAGCTGTTCGCCGCGCGCGAGAACCTGATCCGGCCCGGGCCGGCGGACTTCGACCCCGAGCGGTTCGGTCACAAGGGCAAGATCTACGACGGCTGGGAGACCCGCCGTCGTCGCGAGCCCGGCCACGACGTCGCGATCGTGCGGCTCGGCGCGTCCGGGATCGTGCGCGGCGTCATCATCGACACGTCGTGGTTCAAGGGCAACTACCCGCCGGAGGCGTCGATCGAGGCCACCTGCGTCGACGGTTATCCGACGCCGGATGAGCTCCTCGAGTCGGCGGTCTGGGAGACGATCCTGCCGCAGAGTCCGCTCAAGGGCGATGCGCAGAACGCGTTCGTGGTCGAGAACGAGCGGTGCTGGACCCACGTACGGCTGTCGATCTATCCCGACGGCGGCGTGGCGCGGCTGCGCGTACACGGTGAGGCGGTGCCCGATCCGAAGTTCCTCGACCCGGTCGCGCTCGATCTCGCCGCGCTCGAGAACGGCGCCGTCGTCGTCGGCTGCTCGAACCTCTTCTACAGCTCGCCGAACAACCTGCTCGCGCCGGACCGGCCGCACTCGATGGCCGACGGCTGGGAGACCGCCCGGCGGCGCGACGACGGCAACGACTGGGTGGCCGTCCAGATGGCCGCCGCCGGCCTGATCCGGATGGTCGAGCTCGACACGACGTACTTCGTCGGCAACGCGCCCGGGCGCGCCCGGCTGAGTGGCTGCGACGCGACGTCTAGCGACATCGAGGATCCTGAGACCTGGTTCGAGCTGCTGCCGCGGGCCCGGCTGCAGCCCGACACGCGGCACCGGTTCGTGCTGGCCGAGCCACGGGCGGCGACGCATGTCCGGCTCGACATCTTCCCCGACGGCGGCATGGCCCGGCTCCGGCTCTTCGGCACCCTCACCTCGGCCGGCCGCGAGGCGATGCAGCGCCGCTGGCGGGAGTCCACGCCCCACTGGGGGTAGCCAAATCCTGAAACACGCCGGCGTGTTTCAGGATTTGGCTACCGCCACGGGAGGGGTCAGCGGCTGCGGCGGGAGATCGCGACTCCCACCAGGCAGATCGCGCCGCCGATCAGGCCGTACGCCGTCGGCGTCTCCGAAAGCAGGATCCACGACATGAGCACTGACAGGGCCGGAGCGACGTACGTCGTGGCGCCGAGCCGTCCGGTAGGGGTGCGGTTGAGTGCGTACGACCATGTCACGAAGCCGATCGCGGTCGGGAACAGCCCGAGGTACACCGCGCCCGCAACCGCCGCGGCCGACGCCGAGCCGAGCTCGTCGACCAGCTGCGGCGCCCAGGGGAGCAGCACGATGCTGCCGGCGACGCAGGCCAGCCAGGTCGCGGACAGCCCGTCGACATGGCGGAGCGTGACCTTCTGGATCAGCATCCCGGCCGTGAACAGGACGGCCGCCAGCAGGCAGAGCACGACGCCGATCCAGTCGCCGCCGCCGGAGGAGTCCATCGCGATCACGGCGACGCCGCCCAGCGCGACGACCGACCCGAGCATCAGGGCCCGCGGGTAGCCCTCGCCCAGGAACAGTCCGGCGCCGAAGGCGATCATCAGCGGCGCCAGGTTGACCAGCAGGGCGGCCGTACCGGCGTCGATGTGCCGCTCCCCGGCGTTCAGCGCGACGGTGTAGCCGGCCAGCCACACGACGCCGTACGCCGCGACCCACCCGAACGCAGGCCACGACCGGGGTCGTCGCGCCACTCGGGACGACGGGACCAGGACGAGTGCCGTGAGGGCGACGGCGGCGACGGCGAGCCGGGTCAGGGCAAGCGGTGCTGGCGAGAGGGTCGGTCCGACGTCTCGGATCACGACGAAGGCCGAGGCCCAGAGCAACACGGTCAGACCGGCTGCCGCGGCGGCCTTGCGAGCGGTGTGGTCGGGCGTCTCCGAAGCGGTGTTGGTGGTGTCGAGTCGAGCGGTCACGTCGGCCATCGTCGCCAGCCGGATTCGAAACCACAAGCGATCATTTCTTGATAACTGTTCATCAACGCTGCACGATTAGGCCCATGCTGGATCTTCCCCGGCTCCGCCTGCTTCGCGCCGTCGTCGAGACCGGCTCGGTCCGGGCCACCGCAGCCGCCCTCGGCTACACGCCGTCGGCGGTGAGTCAGCAGCTGACTGCGCTCCAGCGCGAGACCGGCCTTCGGCTACTGGAGCGGGTCGGCCGCGGCATCGAGCCGACGGCGGCCGGGCGCCGGCTCGCCGCCGAGTCCGAGGGCCTGTTCGAGGCGGTCACCCGGGTCGAGGGCGTGGTCGGGGACCTGCGGGCCGGCCGGGTCGGCAGCCTGTCGATCGGCTACTTCGGCTCGGCGGGGTCGGCCTGGCTGCCTGCTGTCGTCGGCGGTCTGCAGCGCGAGTTCCCGGAGCTGCGACTCGAGTTGCGGATGACCGAGTACGACGGCGCCGATGCTCCCGTCCCCGACGTCGACATCTTCGTCGAAGGGCGCGCGTCCCAGCGGTTCGACGCCTACGACGTTCGCCGGCTCACCGCGGACCCGTACCTCGCCGTCGTGCGCGCCGATCACCCGCTCGCGGCCCGCTCCGAGGTCATGCTGGCCGAGCTCGCGACCGAGCGGTGGATCGACAACGACCTGGTCAACGGTGCGTGCCGACAGGTGCTGCTCGCTGCCTGTGCCGAAGCCGGCTTCTCACCGGACTTCGCGGTCGAGACGCACGACTACCGGACCGCCATCCCGTTCGTGGTGACCGGCATCGGCATCACGGTGATCCCCGAGCTGGGCATCGGCGACCTGCGGTCGGAGCTCACCGCGATCCCGATCGTGTCCCCGACGCCGGTCCGGCACATCAGCGTGGCGGTCAAGCAGTCGATCGCCGACCATCCAGCCGCCCGGCGAGCCGTCGAACTTCTCGAGGCCGGCGTCGGTGCTGGCTATCCGACCGGGTTGTAGGCGCAGGCATCCTCGGCGTCCTGCGCGACCTTGTCCTTCTTCTTGTGATGCTTCTTGCCGCCGCTGTCCTCGAGCGACTTGGCGACGGTCTTGTGCATCCAGTGGTAGTCGGGGTCGCCGGGGTTGAAGTAGTTGGGATCGTCGGGCGACAGATCGTAGGTGTACTTGAAGACGACGCTGCGGACCTTGGCGTCCTTGATCTCCAGCGCCAGGTCGACGAACGGCTTCAGCATCTCCTTCGGGATGTCGGTCCGCAGGATCTGCTTGGTGGCATCGGCGATCGCGGTGTAGCGCCGGAGCAGGTTGCTCGGGCTGGCCTGGTCGATGATCGCGTCGATCATGCAGCGCTGGCGCTCCATCCGGTTGTAGTCGTCGAGGCCGTAGCGGCCGCGGCTGTACCAGAGGGCGTGGAAGCCGTCGAGGTGCTGGTCGGGGCCCGGATCGAGGTAGCCCTCCGGCTCCTGGCCGGTGGTGCTGTTGCCGCCGATCGGCAGCGGCTCGTTGATGTTGACCGTCACGCCGCCCATCGCGTCGATGAGCTGCTTGAAGCCGTCCAGGTTGACGAGGACGTAGTAGTCGACGTCGATGCCGAGCGCGCCGCTGACCCCGAGCTTCAGTGCGTCGGCGCCCTCGTTGCTGGTCTTGCCGAGGATGCCGGGCTGCTGGGCGGGCACGTTGCGGTAGATCGCGTTGAGCATCCACTCGAGCTCGTCACCGTCGCCGGTGAACCCGTCCGGGTAGGCCTTGTGCAGTGGCGTGCCCTTCGGGAACGGCACGTCCTCCAGGTTGCGCGGCAGGCTGAACAGCACGGTGTCGCCGGTCTTGGTGTCGATCGACGCGACGACGACGCTGTCGGTACGGATGCCCTCCCGGCCCACGCCGCCGTCACCGCCGAGCAGCATCACGTTGACCCGGTCGTCGTTGCCCCAGGGGTTGTCCTCGGTCACCGTCGGCGTGGTGGCGCTCTGCTCGTCGCCGAAGATGGTGTCGATCAGATCGCTCTGGACGTAGGCATAGCGGGCGCCGAGCGCGAAGGGCGCGGCCACGACCAGGCACAGCACGCCCACGACCCCCGCGCTGACGACGCGTTCCCACCCGGTCAGGTCGAGTGGCCGGACCGCCAGGTTCGTGCTGATGATCACCGCGACCCAGGCGAGCAGGATCACGATCAGGCCGGCACCGATCCAGCGCAGCTGATTCGAGTCGACGGCGACGTGGAGCAGCTCGCGGCGCTGGGTCAGCGCCATCCAGGCCGCGATGCCGAACAGGATGACGGCGATCCCGAGAATGATGCCGCCGACCAGACGGCGGCCGGTGGCGAGGAACCCGGTGCCGGGGATCAGGGTGCCGATGGTGGTGAGTCCGAGCGATCCGCCGAGCGTCTCCGTCCGGCGATGGCCACCGCCGCTGCCGTACTCGGAGACTCGCTCCTCCTCCATCGCTCGGCGGTAAGCGGCTTCGCGGTCGAAGTCGGGCGGCGGACGTCGGGTCGGGGTCGGCGCCCGGACGGAGGGCGGCGGGAGCGGTGGTGACGGCGGACGAGTGGCCCGGCGGGGCGACGGCGGTCGGCGGGTCGAGGAATGGCGGCCCCCGCGGTGGCGCGGCGAGTCAGCCGCCCGCCCGACGCCGCTGGTCATAACACTCCCTCTTGGTCCGCCCGTTTCGGAACCGGACGATCCTCGCCCGGCGCTACCCCTACGCCCCGGCAGATCAGTCGGGTTGATGTCGACAAGAGAGTAACCCGTACACATCGGCGTTTCGAGTTGACCCGTGGCCTCGGGTGGTGATTTGGGTAGCGGCCCGGCGTGCCGCAGTCGCGGCGCGCCGAGCGGGATCGGCCGTCGGACGCGTACGTCGGCCGTGCGAGTCTGGCGCGGGGCAACCGATCCCGAGGAGGCTTCCCAGTGTCAGACCGGTGCTGGCCAGGTCGGTGCTCGTCGGTTCGGTGCTCGTCGGGACAGTGCTGGTCAGGTCGATGCTGGCCCTGATCCGGGACGCGGCCGGCACCGACGTGCTGATCGGGCTGATGGTCGCGGGGATCGTGGCCGGACTGGTTCGCGGCTTCTCGGGCTTCGGGGCGGCGATGATCTTCGTCCCGGTCGCGAGCGCGCTCACCGACCCGGCGACGGCGGTGATCCTGCTGTTCGTGATCGACGAGTTGCTGACCATCCCGATGGTCGTGTCCGCCACCCGCCGCTGCTCCTGGCGCGAGGTGCTGCCGCTCAGTATTGGCGCGTTGTTCACAGTCCCGATCGGCGTGTGGCTGCTCGTCGCCGTCGACCCGACCGCGATGCGCTGGGTGATCTCGATCCTCATCCTGGTCGTGGTCGGCGTACTCGCCACTGGATGGCGCTGGTCCCGGCCGCCCAACCTGGCGTCCACCGTCGCGGTCGGCGGCGCGTCCGGCCTGACCGGCGGGATGACCGGCCTCGGCGGTCCGCCGGTCATCCTGTTCTGGATGGCGGGTCCAGACCGGCCGTCGGTCTTGCGGGCCAACGTCTTCGTGTTCCTGGCCTTCGTCGGCGTGTTCAACCTGGTCGGTTACGTCGTCGGCGGCCTGATCACCGCGGACCGACTCGCCCTCGGCCTGGCATTGATCCCGGCGTACGGCCTCGCCCTGGTGCTTGGCGCCCGGCTGTTCCGGTACGCGACGCCGGGGTTCTTCCGGGGCCTCGCCTTCGGCCTGTGTGCCCTCGCGGCGCTCACCAGCCTGCCGCTGTTCGACGGGCTGCTGTGACGCTCTGCCGTGACGCTGGGCGGCGGGCGTCGTGGCACGAAGGTCCCGGTGCCAATAGGTTGTTCGCTGGGATCCGGCGCCGCGACCTGACCGGCGCCGGCCGTCCCGGTGGATTCGCCGCTCGAGGAGGCTCGATGTCCGACGTCCGCGTCACCGCCGAGGTCGAAGGGGCCGACCGCATCCTGACCGACGAGGCTCTTGCCTTCGTCGCCGATCTCCAGCGCCGATTCGGTGAGCGCCGTGACGAGCTGCTCGCCGCCCGGCGTACCCGCCAGGACGAGATCGCCCGGGCTCGCCGGATCGACTTCCCGTCCGACACGGAGATCAGCGACGCCGACTGGACGGTCGCCGAGGCGCCGCCGGCGCTGCTCGACCGGCGAGTCGAGATCACCGGCCCGTGCGATCCCAAGATGGCGATCAACGCACTCAACTCCGGCGCGAAGGTGTGGCTCGCGGACCTGGAGGACGCGAGTACGCCGGCCTGGCACAACGTGATCGGCGGCCAGGTCAGCCTCTACGACGCGCACCGGGGCCAGCTCGAGTTCGACTCGCCCGAGGGCAAGCACTACGAGCTCAACGACGGCGACCTCGCCGTGCCGATCGTGCGGCCGCGCGGCTGGCACCTGGACGAGCTCCATGTCGAGGTCGACGGCCGGCCCGCGGTCGGTGCGCTCGTCGACTTCGGGCTGCACTTCTTCCACAACGCCCAGGAGCTGCTCGACCGGGGGCTCGGGCCGTACTACTACCTGCCCAAGATGGAGAGCCATCTCGAGGCGCGGCTGTGGAACGACGTGTTCGGCACGGCCCAGGAGGCGCTCGGCATCCCGTACGGCACGATCCGGGCCACGGTGCTGATCGAGACGTTCACGGCCGCGTTCGAGATGGACGAGATCCTGTACGAACTGCGTGACCACGTCTCGGGCCTGAACGCCGGTCGATGGGACTACCTGTTCAGCGTCATCAAGAACTTCCGCGATGCCGGACCCGACTTCGTGCTGCCGGATCGCAACGCGGTCACGATGACGGCGCCGTTCATGCGGGCTTATACCGAGTTGCTCGTGGCTACCTGTCATCGGCGCGGCGCGTTCGCGATGGGCGGCATGGCGGCGTTCATCCCGAGCCGCCGCGACCCGGAGGTCAACGAACGGGCCCTCGCCAAGGTCCGGGCCGACAAGGAACGCGAGGCCGGCGATGGCTTCGACGGCTCCTGGGTGGCGCATCCGGACCTCGTGCCGGTGTGCCGTGAGGTCTTCGACAGCGTGCTCGGCGACCGGCCGAACCAGCTCGACAGGATGCGGCCCGATGTGAAGATCGACGCCGACGACCTGCTCAACGTCGCGGCCACCCCCGGCGACGTCACGCTCGACGGCGTGCGCGGCAACATCGAGGTCGGCCTCCGCTATCTCGAGGCATGGCTCGGCGGCAACGGCGCGGTCGCGATCCACAACCTGATGGAGGACGCCGCCACCGCCGAGATCGCCCGCAGCCAGGTGTGGCAGTGGATCCGCAACCGGACGGTCACGACGACCGGCGAGACCGTCACCGAGGACCTGGTGCGCCGGCTGCTCGACGAGGAGTACATCGAGATCCGGGCCGAGTCGGGTGCTGAGGCGTTCGGCGCGAACCGACTGGCCGACGCCCGGGCGCTGTTCGAGCAGGTGGCACTGTCGGACGAGTACGTCGACTTCCTGACCCTGCCGGCCTACGAGCTGATCGCGTCGGAGCCGGAGGGCTGATGGGGTTGGGCGGCTCGGGGGACGCTGCGCCTGACTCGGGGGACACTGCGCTCGGGCCGGAGGACTTTGCGGCGATCGATGCGGTGGCGGCTCCGGCCGATGCGATGCTGGCGGCTGCTGCGGCCTCAGCGACGGCTGCGCCTGGCCAGTCGGTGGGCCGGCAGCCGGTGCACACGGTCTACGTGCCCGCCGACCGGGTTGCCGCCGAGCCGGACGGCCGACTCGCCATGTCGTGGGGTGCGGCGGCCCGGTCGGCCATCGACGCCCATGCCCCGAATGCACTGGCGCTCGCCGGCGCGACCGGGCTGACGCCCGACGTCGTCGAGGCGGTCTGGCCCCGGCTGCTCGACAAGCTCGCCACCGAGCCGATCGAGGACCTCCGGGTCGACCTCGAGGACGGGTACGGCACCCGGCCCGACGACATCGAGGACCAGGACGCGATCGCCTCGGCGCAGGCGCTGGTCGCATCCGCAGCGGCCGGGGTCGCACCGCCGTACCTCGGCTTCCGGATCAAGAGCATGGAGCCCGCGACCCGGCGCCGTGGCCTTCGGTCGCTGGATCTGGCCCTCGGTGTGCTGGCCCGGTCGGGTCTGCCGCCGGGCTTCGTGGTGACGCTGCCGAAGGTCAGTGCCGTGGCACAGGTCGACGCGATGGCGGTTGCGTGTGGGCGCCTCGAGGAGCGGTACGGCCTCGACGCCGGTCGGCTTCGGTTCGAGGTCCAGGTCGAGGTGCCGGCCGCGGTGATGGGGCCGGACGGCACCGCCACGGTCGCGCGCATCGTGCATGCCGGCGAGGGGCGCGTGTGCGGTCTGCACTTCGGCACCTACGACTACAGCGCGGCACTCGGCGTCGCCGGGCCGTACCAGTCGCTCGAGCACCCGGCCGCCGACCACGCGAAGGCCGTCATGCAGGTCGCCGCCGCGGGCCTCGGGATCGCGACGTCGGACGGCTCGACCAACGTGCTGCCGGTCGGCGACCGCCCGTCGATCCATGCCGCCTGGCGGTTGCACGCCCGGCTGGTGCGCCGGTCGCTGGAGCGCGGTTTCTACCAGGGCTGGGACCTACACCCGGCGCAGCTGCCGACCCGGTTCCTCGCGACCTACGCGTTCTTCCGGGCCGGACTCGAGCCGGCGCTGCAGCGGCTGCAGGCGTACGTCGAGGGCGTCGGCGGCGGCACCCTCGACGAGCCCGCGACCGCTCGTGCCCTGGCCGGGTTCGTGCTTCGCGGACTGCACTGCGGCGCCGTCGCCGAGACCGAGCTCGGCATCGATCCCGCACGGCTGCGAGCACTGGCGGTAGCCAAATCCTGAAACACGCCAGCGTGTCTCGGGATTTGCCTACCGCCAGTGGAGCCGGCTCAGGCCTTGTCGCGCACGCCGCCGTGCCACGAGTCCCAGAGCGCGGCGTAGGAGCCGTCGGAGTCGACCAGATCGTCGTGGCTGCCGATCTCGCTGATCACGCCGTCCTCGACCACGGCCACCCGGTCCGCGTCGTGCGCGGTGTGCAGCCGGTGCGCGATCGCGATCACGGTGCGGCCCGCAAGTACGGCGCCGAGCGACCGCTCGAGATGCCGCGCCGATCGCGGGTCGATCAGCGAGGTCGCCTCGTCGAGCACGAGGGTGTGCGGGTCGGCGAGCACCAGCCGCGCCAGCGCCAGCTGCTGCGCCTGCGCGTCGGTCAGCCGGTGCCCACCGGAGCCGACGACGGTGTCCAGTCCCGCGGGCAGGTCCTCGACCCACTCCCAGGCGTCGACCGCCTCCAGCGCCTCGCGTAGCTGCTCGTCGCTGGCGGTCTCGTCGACGGCGAGTGCCAGGTTGTCCCGCAGCGTTCCCACGAACACGTGGTGCTCCTGCGTCACGAGCGCGACATGGCCGCGCAGGTCGTCGAGGGGCAGCTCGGTGAGGCCGACCTCGCCGACCGTCACGTCGCCGGTGCGAGGCGGATGGATGCCCGCGAGCAGCCGGCCAAGCGTCGACTTGCCGGCGCCGGACGGGCCGACCATCGCCAGCCGCTCGCCGGGCTGCAGGTCGAGGTCGACGCCGTGCAGCACATCCCGGCCGTCGAGGTAGGAGAACCGCACGTCGTCGGCCCGGATCTCGTCGTGCTCGGGCTGCCGGCCGGTGACCTCGCGGTCGTCCGGCACCTGCGCGACGCCGAGCAGCCGGGCCAGCGACGCCCCGCCGACCTGGAACTCGTCGAGCCACGAGATCAGCCGGTCGACCGGGTCGATCAGCTGCTGCACGTAAAGCGTCGCCGCCGTCACCGCGCCGAGCGACGCGTGCCCCTCGGAGTAGAGCCAGCCGCCGAACAGCAGGGTCGCCACCGTCGGGATCAGGTAGCCGATCTCGACGACCGGAAACCACACCGTACGCAGGTAGAGCGTGTAGCGCTCGGCCAGATAGGACTCGCGAATGTCGCCGTCCATCCGGCGTCGCCGGCGCTCGCCGAGCTGCAGCGCCTCGACGGTACGGGCACCCTCGACCGTCTCGGCCAGGGTCGCGTTGATCTCGGCGTACGACGCGTTCTCCCGGAGGTAGCCCGCCTTGGCCCGCGCGAGGTACCAGCGGGTACCGAGCCACAGCACCGGCACACCGAGCAGCAGCGGCAGCAGAACCCAGACGCCGACCAGCAGCACTGCCGCGACGGTGAACACCGCCGTCACCGCGGCGATGATCGTCTCGGGCACCGCGAACCGCACCGACCAGCCGAGCGCCTCGACGTCGCGCGAGGTCCGGGTGAGCAGGTCACCGGTGCCGGCCCGCTCGACGGTGCCCACTGGCAGGTCGAGCGAGTTCTCGACGAAGTCCTCACGCAGATCGGCGAGCACCTTCTCGCCGAGCTTGAACGACTGGTAGCGCGCCCACCGGGTCAGCAGTGTCTGGGCGAGGAGGAACACGCCGACCACGATCGCGATCGTGTCGATGTGCGCGGTCGTCGTGCCCTGGTCGACCTCCTCGACCAGGGTGCCGATCAACCGCGGCGCCACCAGGCCGGAGACGGCCGCGAGAGCATGGAGGGACAGCGAGCCCCACAGGTCGCGCGGGTAGCGCCGCATCAGCCGCCGGGCATAGCGACGGACGTCAGTGGCATTGGCTACCGGCAGGATCTCTCTCATGATTCGTCGTCCTCCTCTCCTCTGGTGACGGTGCGGCGGTAGGCGGGGGCGGCCGCCATCAGCTCGCGATGGGTTCCCACGGCGGCTACCCGGCCGTCCGCGACGAACGCGACCTCGTCGACGCGGTCGAGCACCAGTGGGCTGGCGGTAACGACCACGGTGGTACGCCCGTCCCGAGCGCCGTGCAGTCGCTCGGCGATCCGCGCCTCGGTGTGCGCGTCGACCGCCGAGGTCGGCTCGACCAGGATCAGGACGTCGGGGTCGGCCACCAGCGCCCGGGCCAGGACGAGCCGCTGCCGCTGGCCGCCGGAGAAGGTCCGGCCGCGCTCCTCGACCCGCGAGCTCAGTCCGTCCGGCAGCGCCGTCAGGACGTCGTCGGCCGATGCCGTGTCGATCGCCTGCGCCAGGGCCAGCTCGTCCTCGGCCGGGTCCACATGCGGCTGGTCGACCGTGAGCTCGTCGCTCAGGGTTCCGGTGAACAGCGTGCTCGCGGTGTCCGAGACCAGGATCCGGCGCCGGACCACCTCAGTGGACAGGTCGGCGAGCGGCACCCCTCCGAGGGTCACGGGGCCGGGCGCGAAGCGGCCCAGCCGGTCGGCGATCCGAGCCGACTCCGCCGGGTCGTCCGACACGATCGCGGTCAGTCGTCCCTCTTCGGCGACGAAGCCGCTCTCGGCGTCGACCAGGGTGTTGCCGATCGGCTCGGGAGCAGGGTGCGCCGGCTCGTGGAAGTCGGGCTCCAACGCGAGGATGGCCACCACTCGGGACGCGCCGACTCGGGCCCGGATCATCTTGTTGACGAACTCGGTCGCGGTGCGAAGCGGCATCACGAGGAACACGGCGTACCCGTAGAACGCGACCAGCTCACCGGGGCTGATCTCGCCCTCCATCGCGAACCTGGCCCCGAGCCAGACCACAAACACCACGAAGATCCCGGGCAGCAGGATCTGCAGCGCGTCCAGGATCGACTGCAGTCGGGCCACGCGCACTCCGGCGTCGCGGACCCGCTGCGACTCGCGCACGTAGCGGCGGTGGAAGACCTCCTCGCCGCCGATGCCGCGCAGCACTCGAAGCCCGGCGACGATGTCACTGGCCAGCTTGTTGAGCTCGCCCTGCAGCTCCCGGGCGGCCATGTTGCGCTGCTGCAGAGGCTTGAGCAGCGGCCCGATCGCGATCAGCAGCACCGGCAGGCCGATCAGCACCACCAGGCCGAGGGTCGTCGACGCATGGAGGAGGATCGCCGCGACGACGAGGAAGGACACCAGCGAACCGACCGCCCGGCCGAGCACGTCGACGCTGTTGCCGACGTGGGCGATGTCGTTGGCGCCGACGCTGACGACCTCGCCGGTCGCGACCCGCTTGGGCAGGCTGGCGCCGAGCTGGGTCGCCTTACGGCTGACCAGCTGGACCGTCCGGTAGGCCGCGTCGAGCCACATCGCCACCGAGTAGCGGTGCCGGATGATGCCGGCGATCGCCTGAGTCACGCCGGCCGCCAGCAGCATCCCGGCCCAGAACAGCAGCTGGCTGGTGTCGCCGGTCGTGATGCCGTCGTCGATGGCCTTGCCGATGATCGCGGGCATCAGCGCCTGCGCGACCATCCACACGATGCCGCTCAGGATCGCCATGACGAGGGTCCACCTCTGGACGCGCATGATCCACAGCAGATAGCGCCCTGACGAACGGGTGTCGGGCGTACCTGGATCGGCGAGCGGAAGCGACTTCATAGCCGCACCAGGCTATGGAGACTGGCGTCGTCGCCGCCATCGGTTTTGTCGGGGTACGGCGCCGCTTGTTGCGGTGATACGGCGCGGCTTGCGCGGCCCGATGGGCGGTCCCGAACACCGGCTCGGGGCGGCCCCGAAACGATGTCCGCGTTCCAGGGCCACGCCGGGCTCCTGCGCGACCGGCGATCCTTCGTTCGCCATGTCGGTGACGGTCCGCAGTCGTTGCGACGACCGCGGCCGCGATCGGTTAGGCCTCGCGTGCGCGGACGCGGTGGTCGCCTTCGGCACCGACACGGTTAGACCAGCCCGGTCCGTGCAGCGGTGGAGGCTAGACCACTGCCCGGATTAGCCGTCATATGGGCAAATCTGCCCGTCAACTGCTCCGCTTTTGCGCCCGTTACGCCCCACCTTCCTCCTTAGCGTCCTGGGCATCGTCCGGGTGAGATCCACCGGGACGCAGCCAGAGGGAGGACGGCTGTGACACAACCTCGGCGCCGACGGCGCTACTTACGGGCGGTCGTGTCGGGCATCGCTGCGATAACCCTCGCAGCGGGCACGATGGCCGCTACCGCATCCACCGCATCCTCATCGCCGCAGGGCCCAGCGGCGTCGGATGCCAAGATCCGTCCGAAGCTTCTCGACCAACTGCAGCAGAACGACGAGGCCAGCTTCTGGGTCCGATTCCAAGCCAAGGCCGACATGTCGCAGGCCAAGTCGATCCAGAACTGGACCGAACGTGGCTGGGCCGTCGCACGGGCCCTGAAGCAGACCGCCAACGCCAGCCAGGGATCGGTGAAGGCGGAGCTCGACAAGGCCGGCGTCAAGTACGAGGCGTTCTGGGCGACGAACGCGATCAAGGTGACCGACGGTGACCTGTCGCTCGCCCGGCAACTGGCCGGCAACTCCGAGGTCGAGTCCCTCTGGCCGGAGGTCAAGGTCCCAGAACCGCAGCCGGTGAAGGGCAAGGACGTCCGGCAGGTCAACTCCGTCGAGTGGGGCATCGCGAACATCAACGCCGATGACGTCTGGAGCCAGTTCGGCGTCCGCGGCGAGGGCATCACCGTCGCGAGCATCGACACCGGCGTGCAGTTCGACCACCCGGCGCTGGTCGGCGCGTACCGCGGCAACAACGGCGACGGCACGTTCAACCACAACTACAACTGGTTCGACGCCGCCGGCAACTGCCCGAACGCACCGTGTGACCTGAACAGTCACGGCACCCACACGATGGGGACGATGATCGGCGACGACGGTGCCGGAAACCAGATCGGCGTCGCCCCGAAGGCCAAGTGGATCGCGGCCAACGGCTGCTGCCCGAGCGATGCGGCACTGATCGCCTCCGGCCAGTGGATGCTGCTGCCGACCGACCTCAACGGTCAGAACCCGGACGCCAGCAAGCGGCCCAACATCATCAACAACTCGTGGGGTTCGACGCTGCCGTCCAACGACCCGTTCATGGAGGACATCGAGCAGGCCTGGACCGACTCGGGCATCTTCGGCGTCTTCTCCAACGGCAACAGCGGGCCGAACTGCCAGAGCAGTGGCTCGCCGGGTAGCCGGACCATCAACTACTCGGTCGGCGCGTACGACATCAACAACACCATCGCGCCGTTCTCGGGCCGCGGCTCAGGGCAGGACGGCGAGATCAAGCCGAACATCTCGGCGCCCGGCGTCAACGTCCGGTCGTCGGTTCCGAACAACTCCTATGCCAGCTTCAACGGCACGTCGATGGCGGCTCCACACCTGGCCGGCACGGTCGCCCTGCTGTGGTCGGCGGCACCCGCAATGCTCGGCGACGTCGCCGGGACCAGGGCGCTGCTGAACGAGACGGCGACCGATCACGCGGACAGCCAGTGTGGCGGCACCGCTGACGACAACAACGTCTACGGTGAGGGCCAGCTGGACGCTTTGGCGCTGCTCAACGCGGCTCCGATCGGTCCCACGGGCACCCTCGCCGGAGCCGTGACCGACTCCGCGACCGGTAACCCGATCGCGGGCGCCGGCATCACGATCACCGGCGCTGTCGACCGGCAGCTCACGACCGAGGCGAACGGTTCGTACTCGGTGAAGCTCCCGACCGGCGACTACCAGGTCACCGCGAGGGCGTTCGGCTATGCCGAGAAGACCGTGACGTCGACGATCACCGCGGACCAGACGACGACGCAGAACATCGCGCTCGACGCTGTTCCATCGGTGACCGTCCACGGCAAGGTGACCGACGGGTCCGGCCACGGCTGGCCGCTGTATACCAAGGTGAGTGTGGCCGGTACGGGTGGCATCAGCACCTTCACCGACCCGGCCACCGGCGAGTACAGCGTGACCCTGCCGCAGGGTGCGGAATACGACTTCACGTTCGCCTCGCAGTTGCCGGGCTACCAGACGGTGACCGACACGGTCAGCGTCGGTACCAGCGATGTCACCCACGACGTCGCGGTGCCGGTGGCTGCTTCGTGTACGGCGCCTGGCTACACGTTCAACTTCAACGAGACGTTGAGTGAGAACTTCAACGGCGGCAGCCTGCCGTCCGGTTGGGGAATCACCGACGAGCAGGGGACTGGCGAGACCTGGACCTTCCAGGACGTCAAGAACCGGCACAACCTGACCGGTGGCGACGGCACGTTCGCGATCATCGACAGTGACGGATTCGGCTCCGGCCACACCCAGAACTCGTCGCTGGTCTCTCCGACCGTTGACCTGTCGTCCTCGAGCTCGCCGGTCGTCCGGTTCAACGAGGACTACCTCGCCTGGCCGCAGGACGTCTTCGTCGACGTGGACGTGAGCACCGACGGTGGCACGACCTGGCAGAACGCGTTCCACGGTCTGTCCAGCCGGCGCGGTCCTCGGGAGAACACCGTCCCGATTCCGCAGGCCGCCAACCAGTCGAACGTCAAGGTGCGGTGGCACTTCAAGTCGACGTTCGGCTTCTGGTGGGAGGTCGACAACGCCTTCATCGGCAACCGCTCATGTGACCCGGTCAACGCCGGTCTGGTCGTCGGCAACGTGTCCGACGCCAACACCGACGCGGGCCTCACCGGCGCGACGGTGGCCATCGACGGCACCGACCAGAGTGTTGCCACGATGGAGACGCCGGACGACCCGGCGCTCGGAGACGGGTTCTACTGGATGGTGACCGGCGCGACCGGCGCTCAGTCGCTGACAGCATCGGCCGACAAGTACGTCTCTGAGACCGATGACGTCGACATCGCGGCCGACTCGGCCACCGAGGCCGACTTCTCGCTCGGTGCCGGTCTGCTGACGGTCGACAAGGACAGTGTCGAGGCAACGGTTCCGATGAACGGGACCGCGACTCGTACCTTCACGGTCACCAACGAGGGCACCGCGCCCGCGCAGGTGAGCCTGGGTACCGGTGGCGGCGGGTTCGTCATGCTGGGTGGCGGCTCGAATGCCGCGTCGTCGCTCCGCCACACCGACGGTCTGGCCGCGGCCGCTCACGAGACGCAGGTCTCCGGGTCGGCTTCGGCGACGATCGGCAAGGGTCAGGGTCCGTCGTGGACCGCGGCCAACGGTGCAGCTCCGCAGCCTGGGAAGTCGGTGACTCCGGCCCTGCCGAAGACGCCAGCCGACGAGGTCACGATCACGCACTCGGTGTCGCAGGAGATCATCCAGGGCAACTCGGTCTCCTGTAACAGCGGTGCGGGCAACGCCGAGAACGGCTTCCTGCGGACGTTCAAACTCGAGGACTTCGACATCACCAGTGACTTCAACGTGAAGTCGGTGTCCTTCGGTGTGGAGTCGGCGACAGTGGCGCAGCCGCTCTCGGTCAAGCTCTACACCCTCGAGGGCGACGACGTCGTATACGCCAACATGACGCCGATCGGCAGCGCGGACATCACGCTGCAGCCGCAGGACCTGACCATCGTCTCAGTGCCGGTCGAAGGTACGGCGCCGGCCGGGTCGACCCTCGTGGTCGAGCTCGACTCGCCGAACCTGCAGAACATCGGTGGCTTCTTCTTCCCGGGTTCGAACAACCTCGGGCAGACGGCGCCGACGTACCTGCGCTCGGCGACGTGTGGTGTGCCGGACCCGACGCCTACCGGCGACATCGGTTTCCCGGGCATGCACCTGGTCATGAACGTGACCGGTGAGACCGGCAGCAGCGTGCCTTGGATGTCGGTTACCCCCGAGACCGCGACGCTCGACCCCGGTCAGAGCGCTCAGGTCACGGTCGGCATGGACGCGCACGTCGACCAGCCCGGCGCCTACACCGGCCGGGTGAACATCGCCGAGGACACGCCGTACAGCGTGGCTCCGGTCGGTGTGACGATGAACGTCACGCCGCCCGCGTCGTGGGCCAAGCTGACCGGCACGGTGACGGGCATCGCGTGCGACGGCACGTCGGCTCCGTTGGACGAAGCGACGGTCCAGGTGGGCGACCTCACGTTGTTCACCAACCCGGACGGCAAGTACGCGTGGTGGCTCGACGCGCGGGCGATGCCGTACAACATGATCGTCGCCAAGGACGGCTACCAGCCGAAGACCAGCACCGCGAAGCTCGTCAGGGGCAAGACGCTGACGAAGAACTTCGCGCTGCAGAAGACGGGGTGTGCCGCTGGCTAGCTGACGACGGTTCCAAACAGGGGGTTGGCCGGCCCGTCCCGACGCGTTCGGGGCGGGCCGGCCGCTGTCTATCGGCTGCGGGGTTTATCGATGGCCGGTCTATCGGCGGCGCAGGGAGGCCGCGACGCCGGCCAGGCCGGCCACGATCAGCAGGGACGGCGTCAGCCAGCCGATGTCACCGATCGAGAGGCTGCCGCGGTCCACACCGAGCCAGATCCCGAACACGCCGAGGAAGATCACCGCGGCGACCAGACTGACGACGTCGAGCGAATGGCGTTTCATGCGCGGGTCACCTCGATCTGTCCGAGTGATCCGTCGATGTCGATCGTGAGGTTGGGATCGAGATCGTCGGGATCGGTGTACTGGGTGCTGGCGTCGGCGCCGTTGGCCTCGCGGTCGAAGACGCGGACGTCACCGGCGTTGAGCTGGGCGTACACGGTGACGTCGAGGTCTCTGGGGACGATCACCCGGGTCTGGCCGAGGCCGGTCTCGAGATGGATCGTCTCGCCGTCGAGAGCCTGGAGGTCCGTCACGCGGGTCAGGTCGAGCCGGATCTGGCCGGCGCCCATCTGGTACGACGAGCGAACGTCAGCGGCGTTGGTCGGTGCCTCGTTGATCTCGCCGAATCGCCACACGGGGAGCTGGGAGACGGCGATCAGGACGACGGTCAGCGCTACCCCGACCGGGATCAGTGCCCGGCCGTTGCCCCACCAGGTGCCGACCAGGATGCCGGCGCCGACGACCGCGATGCCGGTGGCCAGATAGACCGGGCCGTTGACGTCGGTGGCCGACTGGTCGATCAGCCAGAGCAGTCCGGTCGCGACCACCAGGGTGGCGAGCGTGAGCAGGGTCAGCGTCGGATCGAAGCGCCGCTTCGGCCTCGGCGGACTCGGCGGCGGTCCGGCCGGGGTCGGCGCTGGCGGTGGCGGTGGTGGCGGCGGGCTCGACTGCTCGGCAGGGGGTACGACGGCCGGTGTGCTCGACGGTGGGACCATCGGCAGCCGGGTGGTTTGGTCGTCGTCCTCGCGGGCCGGCAGCATTGCGGTGGTGGCCGGGTCGGTGCGAGCGCTCGCTGCGTCGGAGGTCGTGGACTCCGCTGGGGGCGGGGGCGGCGTTGCGCCGGGAGCGGTCGCCGCGGACCCAGCGGGCGGTGTCGTTGGCGCGGTCGATGTCGCCGGCTCGGACGAAGCCGACGAGCGCGGCCGGGCCAGCACCCAGATCAGGACGATCAGGCCGATCAACGGGAACGGGCCGATCCAGCCCCAATCGAACCACGGGCCCGAGCCGATGACGGCGATGGCGGCGATCACTCCCGCGACGATCCAGCCGAGCATGCGTACGCGCGGGCTGGCCGGCAGGTGCGACTCGAGCATGCTCTGGTCCGAGCCCTCCTCGGGGACGAGCAGCCAGGCCGCGCCGTAGAGCACGATGCCGACGCCGCCGACGACGGTGAGGGCGGCCATGATGACGCGGACGACGACGGGATCGACGTTGAGATAGCGGGCCAGTCCGCCACACACCCCGGCGATGTAACGGTCGTCGCGGCTGCGCCGCATCTGCGTGGGTGCGGTGCGCAGCTTGCCCGGCTCG
>DATFRX010000044.1:0-2081 GCA_035262905.1 Nocardioidaceae bacterium | reverse complement strand
CGCGCACACGGCGTTCCTGATGGTTGGCCTGGTCCTCGCGGCCGGGCTCACTGCCTGCAGTGGACCGAGCCGGTCGGCCGCGTCGTTCTGCGCCGAGCTGAAGACCGACACGGGCCGCATGAGCCACCGGGCGACCACCGCCCAGCCTGGCCTGACCAGCCAGTTCGGGGCGGCCCTCGGCAACCTCGGCGACTTCACCCGCATGCTGCACCAGCTCGACGACCGGGCGCCCAACGAGATCAAGACCGACATGGACCAGACCGTCAAGGCATGGGACGCCCAGCAGCAGGCGCTGTCGCAGGCCGCCCAGAACCCGGTCGGCGCCATCGTCTCGAGCCTCGCGTCGTCGCTGTTCAGCTCCTCGTCGATCCGTGCCGTCGACGAGTACGCGGTCGACAACTGCGGCATGAGCATCTTCGGCACGATCACCGTCCCGAGCGGCGGCAGCGGAGGCAGCTCCGGTCCGCAGCCGTCGTCCAACCCGGGCAACGCCGCCTCGTTCCAGTGCCCCGAGGACAGTGACGTCGACTACTCCTCCATCGTGGACGGGGAGACGACGTACGCGCAGCTCACCGGCATCCTCCAGGATCTCGAAGCGGGACCGGCGGGGGTGTCGAGCGCCGCGAGGTCCCTCGCCGACGCGGTCGCGAAGCTGTCTCCGCCGCCCACCATGTCGCTGGAGGCGCTCGCCCGCCTGCGCTTCGGCGGCACCGACCCGGCGGACCTGCTCTCCGCGCTCAACAGCGCCGTCGCGGGCAACTGCGACTCCGGCATCTGGGACGACTCCACCGTCAACGGCTTCTCGACGCTCACCTCGCCGTACCCGTCCGACGGCGGCGGCGTGGGTATCGGCGGCGTCTTCGGCCAGTGCACGGGCGGCGACGTCGACGGCTGGGCACCCCCGTTCGACGAGATCATCGACTGCCGTGACGGTACGCTCGCGGTCGTCGACCTGACCACGGGCGCCGTCACGCATGTCAACGGCCCCTCGTCCGACCAGAACGCCGACCTCGCGGTGGCCGGTGACCGGATCGTCTGGACCACCGTCGAGGTCACCCCCGCCCAGGGCCTGACCCGCGCGTCGTGGACGGCCACCCTGCACATCCGCGACCTGCAGGGGAACGCGGTCGCGGACAAGCAGATCGACAGCGGCCAGGGCGACCCGCCGCAGTCCGACAGCTTCCTCAACTTCACGACCTCCGGGCACATCCTGCTGAACCTCAGCAGCGGCGCGACGATGGTCGACACGACCGGCACCACGCTGTGGCACACCAAGACGCCGGCGGACAGCCGCACCAGCCAGCCGACGACCTCCAGCCTGGTCTTCGCGTCGTCGCGGCTGGTCGACATCGACACCGGCAAGACGCTGCACACCTTCGGCGACAGCGGCAGCCAGGATGTCAACACCGACTCGTGCGGTACATCCGCCGTCGTCACGGACTTCGCCGGCGGGACGGTGATGGTCAGCGAGTCCGCGTCCGGGACGGTGACCGTGAAGACGGTCCCCACGGCGCTGGCCCAGCAGTTCGGTGGGTTCTTCGGGGTCACCACGACGGGGCCGGTCGTCGACAGCGACGGGTACGTGCGCGGCTACTCCCGTGCCGGCAAACTGTCGTGGAAGATCTCCGACGACATCGCCACCCGTGAGTCGTACATCGGCAAGTGGATCGTGGTGACCAATCCGTCCGGCCAGCGGGTGCTCGTCGACGGCGCGACCGGCAAGGACGTGACGTCCTCGCAGCCGGACGTCGCCGGCGCGCTGCTGCGGATCACCGACAACCTCTCGATGGCGTACGCCGACCCCGCGGCCGGTATCGCCATCTTCACCGGCCAGACCGAGCAGAGCGGGACGGTCGCCTACCTGCTGCCGTACCAGGCGATGTGCGGCTAGCTCAGGCGATGGGAGGCTAGCGCAGGTCGGGTCGATCGCCCAGGTCGGGGTCCTCGCCGTCCGGGTCGTCACCGAAGGCGAGCTCCGGCTCGCGGTAGTCGCCCGCGGGGTCGAGGTCGCCGGTGGAGTCGAGGTCGCCGGTGGAGTCGAGATCGTCGGCGTCGAAGGGGCCCTCCGGTCCGGGCTGTGC
>DATFRX010000043.1:0-8465 GCA_035262905.1 Nocardioidaceae bacterium | reverse complement strand
TCGGCCAGTCGGCGGCAGACCTCGGCGGTGTTGGCCGCGTTGGGAATGAGGAAGACCTCGTCCGGCCCGCGCAGGTAGGCGATCAGGTCGTCGACGACACCGCCGGTCGGGTCGTCGCAGCACAGTGTGTACTGCGCCCGGCCCGGCCGGATCCGGTCCAGGTCGCCGGCCAGACACTCGTTGACATAGATGGCTGCTCCGGAGCCGCGCACCACCGCCTTGCCGAGATGGCTGACGTCGAAGACACCCACCGACTCGCGTACGGCGGCGTGCTCCTTGAGGACACCGCCGTCGGCGTACTCCAGTGGCATCTCCCAGCCGCCGAACGGTGCGAACTTCGCCCCGAGGGCGACATGCCGCTCGTGCAACGGCGATCGGCGCAGGGCGGCGGACGTCGGATCTTCGCGGTCGGCCATGTCGGCAACCTACCGACCGCCGTCCGATCGACCGGCAGCCGTCGCGGCACAACCCGCCGTGGCCGGTCCGGTCGATCCCCGTAGGGTGGCTCGGACCAGCCTTCGAGCACTGAAGCGAGGACGTCGTGGCCAGCATCAGCCTGCGGTCGACGGATCCGACCCAGAGCCGGGTCGACGTGATCGTGATCGCCGTCGCGAAGCGGACCAAGGGCAAGGGACTCAAGGCCCTCGCACCCGGCGACCAGGTCGGGGCCGCCTTCGGACGCCGGTTCGCTCCGACCCTGTCGACGCTCGGCTTCCACGGCAAGGCCGGCGAGGTCGCGCGGCTGCCGAGCGCCGGGGTGGTCAAGTCCCCGCTGGTGATCGCGGTCGGCGTCGGCGACGAGGGGTCGGTCACGACCGAGTCGCTGCGACGGGCCGCCGGGGTCGGCATCCGCGCCGTCCACAACGCGGCCTCCGCCGCCTTCGCGCTTCCGACCGCGGACGGCGCCGACGTCCAAGCCGTGTGCGAGGGGATCCGGCTCGGGCAGTACGGCTTCACCGACTACCGGACCGACAACGACGACGAGGACCCGGTGTCGACGATCGTCGTCCTCACCGACCTGGCCCGGACCTCCGCCGCGCAGCAGGCCGTCGCGACGGCGGAGACGGTCACCGACGCCGTCAACCAGACCCGCGACTGGGTCAACACGCCGGCCGGCGACATGACGCCGGAGCGGCTGGCCGACGCGGTCGAGTCACTGGAACTCCCGGAGCGGGTCAAGGTCACCGTGTGGGATCGCGACCGGCTCGAGAAGGAGGGCTGCGGCGGCACCCTCGGCGTCGGCCAGGGATCGGCGAACCAACCTCGCATGGTGCGGGTGACGTACAAGCCGAAGAGCCCCGCGATGCACCTCGCGCTGGTCGGCAAGGGCATCACCTACGACTCGGGCGGGTTGTCGCTGAAGAGCCACGCCGGCCTGATGACGATGAAGTGCGACATGGCCGGGGCGGCCGCGGTGATCAACGCCACCTATGCGATCGCGACGATGGGCCTGCCGGTGCAGGTGACCTGCTTCGCGGCACTCGCGGAGAACATGGTGAGTGGCACGTCGATCCGGCCGGGCGACGTCCTGACGATCCGCGGCGGCACCACGGTCGAGGTCCACAACACCGATGCCGAAGGCCGGCTGGTCATGGCCGACGCGCTCGTGTTGGCGACCGAGGCCAAGCCCGACCTGATCATCGACGTGGCGACCCTGACCGGAGCCTGCATCGTCGCGCTCGGCAGGCGGACCGCCGGCGTGCTGTCCAACGACGATGCCCTCCGCGACGCGATCCCGGCGGCCGCGCTGCGCGCCGGTGAGCCGATGTGGCCGCTGCCGATCCCGGAGGAGATGAAGGCGAAGGTACGGTCCTCGACGATCGCCGACCTGCGCCAGCACAACCCCGAGCCGGTCGGCGGAACGCTCTATGCCGCCACGTTCCTTCGGGAGTTCGTCGGCGAGCACCGCTGGGCGCATCTCGACATCGCGGGTCCGGCGTTCAACGACTCCGATCCGTTCGGCTACACGCCGAAGGGCGGCACCGGCGCGGCCGTACGCACGCTGATCCGGCTGGCCCAGGAGTTCGCCGACGAGGGCTGACGCTTCGGGCCTAATGCCTCAGGCCTGGTCGCGCTTCTTCTGCGACTGGCGCCGGTTGTACTCGCGCATCCGCTGCGGATAGCCGACCACGGCGGCGTCGTAGCTCGGCACCCCGGCCTTGTTGCAGAAGTCGTGTGCCCACTGGGAGGACGGCACCCGCCGCCGGGTCCACTCACCGTCGATCGCGACGAGCAGCAGCGTCGTCTCGGTCACGGTCGTCCGCGGCTCGACGAACCCCTCGACGCCGCCGCGCGAGGAGGCGAAGTCCTCCAGGTGCTTGCGGTCCACCTTCTCCGCGGCACGGTCCATCGTGCCGGTGGCGGAGCGCTGAGGGCTGCCATCCGATCGACGCCGTCGGCCGAACAGGCGCATGGTGTTCGTCCTCCTCTCGACTCCCCGCAGGGTACGGGACCTGTCATCAAGTGTGACGTACGTCGACAAGGACCCTCGGATTTGCGCACAACTGCGTACTCCCCCGGCCCGGATGGCTCAGACCTGCGCAAATCCGGGTGGCGTCATCCGGCCAGAGACTGCCTGGAAACCGGTTCGCCGGGAATGACAAGATGGCGAGAGGTGACGCGTAACGGCGTCGACCTGCCTGGACGACTCACCTTGACGGCGCGGAGGACACGTGGCGGACAACACCGACAACGACTACGACGTAGTGATCCTGGGAGCAGGCAGCGGTGGGTACGCCTGCGCCCTGCGAGCCGCCCAGCTCGGGCTGCGCGTCGCTCTGGTCGAAAAGGACAAAGTCGGCGGTACGTGTCTGCACTACGGCTGTATCCCGACCAAGGCCCTGCTGCATGCGGCCGAGGTCACCGACGAGGTACGGGACGGCGGATCGATCGGCGTCAACGCCACCCTCGAGGGCATCGACATGAAGGGCGTCAACTCCTACAAGGACGGCGTCGTCGGCGGTCTGTACAAGGGCCTGCAGGGTCTGATCAAGGCCGGCGGCATCGAGGTCGTCGAGGGCGAGGGCCGACTGGTCGGCACCCACACCGTCCAGGTCGGCGACCGACAGCTCACCGGCCGCAATCTCGTTCTGGCCACCGGCTCCTATCCGCGGACGCTGCCGGGTCTCGAGATCGACGGCCGGGTGATGACCAGCGAGCAAGCGCTGACCCTCGACTTCGTGCCCGAGAGCGTGATCATCGTCGGCGGCTCGGTGATCGGAGTGGAGTTCGCCAGCGTCTGGAGGTCCTTCGGCGCCGACGTGACGATTGTCGAGATGCTCCCGCACCTGGTCCCCCAGGAGGACGAGACGCTGTCGAAGAACCTGGAGCGGGCCTTCCGGCGCCGCAAGATCGACTTCAAGCTCGGCACCGGCTACGAATCGCTCACGCAGGACGACAGCGGTGTGACGATGACGCTGCAGGGCGGCGAGACGCTGCAGGCCGAGTGCGTCCTCGTGGCGGTCGGCCGCGGCCCCCAGTCCAACGGCTTCGGGTTCGAGGAGCAGGGCATCACCGTCGACCGCGGCTTCGTGCCGACCAACGAGCGATTGGCGACGAACGTCCCCGGCGTCTTCGCGCTCGGCGACCTGGTCCCCGGGCTGCAGCTGGCGCACCGTGGCTTCGCGCACGGCATCTTCGTCGCCGAGGAGATCGCCGGACTGCAGCCGCTGCCCGTGGTCGACTCCGGCATCCCCCGGGTCACCTACTGCAAGCCCGAGGTGGCATCGGTCGGACTCACCGAGGTACAGGCCCGCGAGCGCTTCGGTGAGGTCGACGTCTACGAGTACAACCTGGCCGGCAACGGGCGCAGCAAGATCCTCCAGACCTCCGGGGTCGTGAAGATGATCCGCGAGAAGGACGGGCCGATCGTCGGCGTCCACATGATCGGCGCCCGCATGGGCGAGCAGGTCGGCGAGGCATCGCTGATCGTCAACTGGGACGCCTTCCCCGAAGACGTCGCGCAGTTCATCCACGCCCACCCGACCCAGACCGAGACGCTCGGCGAAGCTGCGCTGGCGCTGGCCGGCAAGCCGCTGCACGCCCACAACTAAAAGGCCACGAGGAGACAGGCTTCCGACATGAGCACTGACGTCACACTGCCGGCCCTCGGCGAGAGCGTCACCGAAGGTACGGTCACCCGCTGGCTCAAACAGGTCGGCGACAGCATCGCGGTCGACGAGCCGCTGCTCGAGGTCTCCACGGACAAGGTCGACACCGAGATCCCCTCCCCCGTCCAGGGCACCGTGCTCGAGATCAAGGTGGCCGAGGACGAGACCGTCGAGGTGGGCACGGTCCTCGCGACGGTGGGCACCGAGGCCGGCGCCGAGGGCGACGGTGGCGGCGCCGCGCCCGCGTCGGACCAGGCGGCCGAGGCACCAGCCGAGCCGGCCGCGGACTCCCGGCCCGCACCGCCGCCGACCGCCGGGTCGATCGCGGCAGCGGCGGACGGCGCCCAGGCGCCGGCGGCGAGTGAGCCCGAGGCCGAGGCTCCGGCCGAGCCGGCCGCTGCTCCCGCACCAGCTGCTGCCCAGGCCGGCGGCCAGGGCACCGATGTCCGGCTGCCGGAGCTCGGCGAGAGCGTCACCGAAGGTACGGTCACCCGCTGGCTCAAGCAGGTCGGCGACAGCATCGCGGTCGACGAGCCGCTGCTGGAGATCTCGACCGACAAGGTCGACACCGAGATCCCGTCGCCGGTGGCCGGCACGGTCCTCGACATCAAGGTCGCCGAGGACGAGACGGTCGAGGTCGGCGCCGTACTCGCCGTCGTCGGAGCCGGCGAGGGTGCTCCGGCCGAGGCGTCGGCTCCGGCCCCCGCGACCACGCCGACCGCGCAGACCACGGCCCCGAGTGAGTCGGCTCCGGCGCCCTCGACGACGACGCCGGCACCGAGTGCACCGGCGCCGAGCCAGCCGACACCGGCTCCCGCGCCCAGCCAGCCGGCCGCGGCCGCTCCCGCTGCCGCGTCCACACCGGCGGCGGCACCGTCGCGACCCGGCGGCTCGCCGTACATCACGCCCCTGGTCCGCAAGCTCGCCGCCCAGCACGACGTCGACCTCTCGACGGTCAACGGCACCGGTGTGGGCGGCCGGATCCGCAAGCAGGACGTGATTCAGGCGGCTGAGGCGAAGAAGGCCGCTCCGCCCGAGCCGGAGCCGACGCCGGCAGCCAGCGCCCCGGCGGCGGCTCCCGCCCCGGCCGAGGTGTCACCGCTGCGCGGCACGACCCAGAAGATGACCCGCCTCCGCAAGGTGATCGCGACCCGGATGGTCGAGTCGCTCCAGACCGCGGCCCAGCTCACCACGGTGGTCGAGGTGGACGTTACCTCGGTCGCCAGACTCCGCAACCGGGTCAAGGACAGCTTCGTGCAGCGCGAGGGCGTCAAGCTGTCATTCCTGCCGTTCTTCGCCAAGGCATCGGTCGAGGCGCTCAAGACCTATCCGCAGCTCAACGCGGCGATCGACACCGAAGCTGGCGAGATCACCTACCACCCGGCCGAGCACCTCGGGATCGCGATCGACACCGAGCGCGGCCTGCTGGTGGCGACCGTCAAGGACGCCGGCGACCTGTCGATCGCGGGGTTGGCCCGCAAGATCGCCGACGTCGCCGACCGGACCCGCAACAACAAGATCTCGCCGGACGAGCTGACCGGGGCGACCTTCACGCTG
The DNA here is from genome assembly GCA_035262905.1 of Nocardioidaceae bacterium. GTDB lineage: Bacteria > Actinomycetota > Actinomycetes > Propionibacteriales > Nocardioidaceae > DATFRX01. Next base: position 2,799 of record DATFRX010000043.1, on the reverse strand, counting down.
ACCAACACCGGCAGCCGTGGGGCGCTGTTCGACACGCCGATCATCTTCCAGCCGCAGGTGGCGATCCTCGGCACCGGCGCGGTGGTGAAGCGGCCGGTCGTGATCGACGACCCGAACCTCGGCGAGACGATCGCGGTCCGGCACATGGTCTACCTGGCGCTGACCTACGACCACCGCCTGGTCGACGGTGCCGATGCGGCCCGCTTCCTGACCGCCGTGAAGCAACGACTCGAGGGTGCCAACTTCGGGGCAGAGTTGGGCTTGTAGGGGTTCCGTGCGTTACGTCATCGCCGGCTCGTCCGGCTTCCTCGGGACCGCACTACGAGCCCGCCTGGCCGACCAGGGGCACGAGGTCGTGCGCCTGGTACGCCGGCCCGCGGCGTCCGCCTCGGAGTCGACTTGGGATCCGTACTCCGGCGACGTCGACACCGACCTGGTCACCGGCGCCGACGTCGTGATCAACCTGGCGGGGGTCAACCTGGGCCGCTGGCCCTGGACCGAGTCCTATCGGCGCTTGATCCTCGAGTCGCGGGTACGCACGACGGCCACGCTGGCCACAGCGATCGCGGCTGCGGCCGACCCGCCGGCCTTCGTGGTGGCATCCGGTGCGTCCCGCTACGGCAACGACCGGGGCGACGAGACGCTGACCGAGGACAGCAGCGACGGCAGCGGGTTCCTCGCCGACGTGGTGCGCGACTGGGAGGCGGCAGCCGATCCGGCCCGCGACGCCGGTGCCCGGGTCTGCGTCCTGCGCAGCGGTGTCGTCATCGACAGGTCCGGCTCCGCCCTGCGGCTGATGTGGCTGCCGTGGTGGCTCGGTCTCGGCGCCCGGATCGGGTCGGGGGCGCAGTACTTCCCGATCATCTCGCTCGCCGACTGGACCCGCGCCGCCATCTTCGTGGCCGAGCAGCCGGACGCCTCGGGTCCGTACAACATGGTCGGCCCGCAGCCGGCGACCAACGCAGAGTTCACCCGTGCGCTCGCCGATGCGCTGCACCGCCCGACCTTCCTGAGCGCACCGGCGGTCGTGCTCCAGGCCGTGCTCGGCGATGTGGCGGGCGAGCTGATCGGATCGCGCCGGGTGCTGCCGAAGCGGCTGGTCGACGCGGGCTTCCACCACGACCACCCCGACGTCGAGGCGATCGTCTCGGCCGGACTACATCGCTGATCGAGCCGAGATCACCAGCTCCAGCCCGTCGAGGATCCGGCCCAGGCCGTAATCCCGCGGGTCCTCGCGCCGCCCCGCCTCGGTCGCCGAGGCGATCGCCTTGGTCAGCGCCGGATAGCGCTCGGGCTGGTGCTCGAGCACGTCGGCGAGCGTCGGACTGGGCCGGCCGTCGGCGGTCCACGGGAATGATCCGGCCGAGCTGGCCGACTGGGTGTTGCGGATGTGGCCGCTGATCAGGAGGACGGAGTCCATCTGCTCGGTGCCGTCCAGGCCGGTGTCCGCAAGCACGGCCACAGCCGTCTCGACCCAGCCCACCTCGTTCGGACCCATGACCCGCCGACCCATCGTCGCACCCGGAATCCAGGGGTGATCGCGCCAGGTCCCGGACAGCAGCCGAGCCCACTCCTCGAGCCGCGTGCGCCAGCCACCGTCGACATGGCTCAGGTCCGGTGGCGGACCGATCGCCAGGTCGATCATCGCGGCGACCAGCTCGGTCTTGGACGCGACGTAGCGATAGAGCGCCATCTTGGTGACGTCCAGACCGTTCGCCACGCGCTGCATGGAGACGGCCGCGATGCCCTCGCTGTCGGCGATGTCGAGGGCGGCCTGCGCGATCTGGTCGAGATCGAGGGTCGGCCGCGGGCCGCGCGTCGGCTGCGTCCGCAGGCCCCACAGCATCGCCATGGTGCGTTCGTCACCGGCGAGCGTGCGGTCCATCGCGGGTCACTCTCCTTCGTTCGGTGGACACTCTTGACGCGTCCGCCAACTGTGTCTAGCGTACACAGTGTCTGAGGGACACAGTTTAGCAGTACCGCCGCGCGATGAGTTTCGGCCGCGCCGGTGGTCAATCAAGTACATCGGACGACCTGCGCGAAGGAAGGAACACGATCATGCAGGGTCTCACCACCTGTCTCTGGTTCGACACCAAGGCCGAGGAGGCCGCAAACTTCTACACCTCCGTCTTCGACGACGGCAAGATCACCCAGATCACCCGCTACGGATCGGCCGGCCCGCGCCCCGAGGGCAGCGTGATGACCGTGGACTTCGAGCTCGCGGGCCACAGCTTCGTGGCGCTGAACGGCGGGCCGGAGTTCACGTTCAACGAGGCGATCTCCCACCAGATCAACTGCGACAGCCAGGACGAGGTCGACCGCTACTGGGCGCAGCTGACCGAGGGCGGCGAGGAGGGCCCCTGCGGGTGGCTCAAGGACCGCTACGGGGTTTCCTGGCAGGTCGTTCCGACGCTGCTCAACCGGCTCATCACCGACCCCGACCAGGACAAGGCGCAGCGCGTGATGGCCGCGATGCTCCAGATGGGCAAGATCGACTCGGCCAAGCTGCAGGAGGCCTACGACGCCGACTGAGCCCGCCGCACAGCCGCGATCCGCCACCCGTCGGCGGCATCGCGGAGCACGATCACCCGAGCGGTGGCGCGATCCCGCGGCAGCCGGACCGCTCCGCCGGCGCCGTGGGCCATCGGCCGCTCGAGCCGGTCGACCACGCGGAGCCGCACGTACGAGCCGACGCGACCGACCAGTCGCGCGTCGAGGGTCCGGAGCCGTACGCCGGTGAGCCGCACCCCGCGCTCGGCGTACGCCCGGAGCATCGCGAGATCATGCCGGTGCACCGGC
>DATFRX010000042.1:0-8788 GCA_035262905.1 Nocardioidaceae bacterium | reverse complement strand
TCACCGAACGGGTTGCCCGAGTGATATGGATTCCCCGAGTGATAGGGGTTGCCCGAGTGGTATGGATTCCCCGAGTGATATGGATTCCCGGAATGGTACGGGTTCCCCGAGTGATAGGGATTGCCCTCGATCTCTGTCGATGCGTAAAGCAGGTGGTCCAGCCCTACGCCACGCATCGCTTCCACACCATGCATAGCGCGGGCCTTCTGAAGGAGCTTCCAGCCATCCGGAGGCGAACCCGCGGTGCCCTTCTTCGGCCGCAGCGCGATCCGTGCGACACCCAGCTTGTGCTCGCCGTCCTTGCGTCGACGCTTGACTGTGGAGCAGGTCTCCTCGTCGGCCACGTCGACGGACCAGCCGAGCTGGTCGGCGGCCTTGTCGAGCATCTTGAGGACGTTCTTGCGGTCCGCCCTGGTCGACAGCAGCAGCCGTCGCGACAGGTACGCCGTCGGCCGCGGATCGGGAACGCCGTCGACAACCGTGGCGTTTTCGGGGTCGAGGAACCGAGCGCGGTAGCGCTTGAGCAAGTGCTCGTGAGGGGCGGCCGGGTCGCGATCTTCCCGAGCCGCGGTCACGACAGTTCCACCAGCGGCGTCGCGAACGACTTCGCACGTCCTTCGCCGTCGACTGCCTCGGTGAGCAGTACGAACCGGGTCAGGCCGACGCCCAACTCTGACAGGGAGAACCGGCCCGTCGCATCGACTCGCACGGTACGGGTCGAGCCCGGTTGGACCACCTTGACCGTCATCGGCTGGGCCGGTGCGACCCAACCGTCGACGCGGCAACGCTCCGGGGCTGTCGGGCTGACGTGAAGCATGACGGTGAACTCGCCGGCCGCGAAGGTGATCGTGACCGCCTCGGCGACACTCCGGGTGCCGACCAACTCCTTGGACCGCTCGACAAGGTGCAGCATCTCGTGTTCAGCGTCGAGATCCTCGAGAGCCAGCGCGACCAGAACGCGATCGGGCAGATCCGTGGGCATGGGATCCCGCTCCTCCCACATCTCGGCAAGCTCCGAGAGCTTAACGTTTGCCTTCATCACTGATCCTTCCCCGAGTTCGTGGCGAGCAGGTCCTTGAGCTTCGCCAGGCAGCGGCCCCGGGTCGGGCCGATGCTGCCGATTGGCATTTCTAGGTCACGAGCGATCCCGGCGTAGTCGGGACGATCGTCGAACGCGATGATGCGGAGCAGGCGCTGACATCGCGGTGACAGCTGGCCGACGTTCGACCACAGCCGGTCGCGTTCGTCGGCCGCGACGACATCGGAGTCGGCCCCCGGACTGATGTCCGCCTCCCGGGCCAGCTCGTCGTCTTCGACCGGTAGCAGTCGGCCGCTCGTACGCGACACCCGCCACGCCTCTCGCCGCGCGGTCGTCGTCAGCCACGACGACACCGCCTGCGGGTCCTCGATCGTGTCGGACTTGCGTACGAGCGTCAGCCAGGTCGTCTGCACGACGTCCTCGGATTGGTGCCGGTCGAGTCCGTACGCGCGGACCACCTGCCACAACACCGGCGTCAGCGTGCGTACGAGGTCGTCCAGGGCCGTGGAATCACCGTCGAGCCAGTGCCGGAAGTGATCAGCCGCCGCTGCCCAACGCGATGTCCCCGCCTCCGGTCGAGTAGTGCTCACGGGCCCTCCTTGCTCTGAGCGCACGCTGCCCCTTCTTGTGCGCCCACACTCTAGAAGGAGAAGGGTCCCCGAGGGCTGATACACCTGGATCGTCACCGTGACAGACAGTGACGAAATCCCACGTAAGATGCCCAATGTGCGGCGTCGCATTGCGCGAGTCATCGCCGGCCTGGTCGCCGGTCTGCCGCTCCTCGCCGCCGGGGCTCCCGCCGTCGCGGCCCCGCCACCGGCCGCGTCGGCCACCGTCGCGTCGGACCCCGGACCTCGCGCCAGCCCACTGCGTCGATTCGCACCCGCGGTGTGGCTGGCGAAGGGCGAGTCCTTCCGGCCGATGTCGGCGCACCGGTTCATCAAGGCAAGTCGGCTGCGCTGGAGCCACGACAGCGGCTGCTTTGACGACACCGTCGACGCGACGCCGTCGGCCGGCCGGATGAGCGGCCGCCACGGCCGGGTCTACCGGCATCGCGGCAAGTCGACCTGGTATCACGGCTGCAACCACGGTGGGCGCTTCTACAAGTCGACCGAGTGGACGCCGCCCCGTCGCGGCTCGGTCGCGGACGAGAACGAGGGGTTCTTCCTCGACCTGCCCGACGGGCGGCACCACGGCGGTGGGATCGGGTCACCGGCGTACGTCCAGCGCGTCGGCGGCCACGGCCGGACCCTGCTCTACTGGTTCGCCTACGGCTGGAACCAGGCCACCCTGGGCGCGAACCACGAGGGCGACTGGGAGCGGATCGCGGTCCGGCGCGGGAGCGACGGCCAGCCCCACAAGGTTACGTTCTGGCGCCACAAGGGCCCCTGCTATCTCCCGTGGCGACGGATCCAGCGGTACCGAGGACACCCAATCGTGTTCTCCGCCAAGGGCACGCATGCGTCCTACGCCCGGGCCGGCAAGCACAAGGTCGTCCTCGACAACCTGCCCGACTGGACCGATCACACCAGCCGCGGGAAGCAATGGAAGACCTGGCAGCACCTGAAGCGGGTCAAGCGGCAGACCTGGTGGGGCTACGGCGGCGCATGGGGCGAGACCGGTGAGATCGGCGCGACCTCCGGCCCGGGCGGACCCAGCCCGGCCCGGCCGAACCCGTGGAGCGGCATCTTCACCGACGAGCGCTGCTGACCGATCGGGTCAGACCAGACCGAGCACCCGATCGAGTCCCACGGTGAGGCCCGGCCGATCGCCGACGGTTCGGACCGCGGCGACGACGCCGGGCATGAACGACTCGCGGTCGGTCGAGTCGTGCCGGATCGTGAGCGTCTCGCCGCGACCGCCCAGCAGCACCTCCTGATGCGCGAGCAGGCCACGCAGCCGGACACTGTGCACGCGTACGCCGTCGATGCGGGCACCGCGAGCGCCAGGCGACTCCGACGTCGTCGCGTCCGGCATCGCGGGCTGACCCGCATCCGTACGGGCGGCAGCCACGATCTCGGCGGTCCGGCGGGCGGTTCCCGACGGCGCATCGGCCTTGTCCGGATGGTGCAGCTCGATGATCTCGGCCGACTCGAAGAACCTGGCTGCCTGTGCCGCGAAGCGGGTCATCAGCACGGCGCCGATCGAGAAGTTCGGCACGATCAGCACGCCGACCGCGGAGGTGTTCCGCAGCCAGTCGCGCACGTGGTCAAGCCGCTCCTCGTCGAATCCGGAGGTGCCGACGACAGCGTGTACGCCGTGCTCGATGCACCAGCGGACGTGCTCCATCACGACGTCCGGTCGGGTGAAGTCCACCGCGACGTCGACACCGGCATCGGCCAGCCCGTCCAGGCCGTCGCCGCGATCAAGCCGGGCGACCAGGTCCATCCCGTCCGCGTCGTCGACGGCCCGGCAGGTCTGAGAACCCATCCGCCCCGAGGCGCCGAGGACTGCGACCCGGATCTGCGTCTGCTCGGTCACGCGGCGATGATCCCACGCAGCATGTCCAGCCCGTCCCATGCCTCGACGTACGACGTCGTCAACGGCGACAGTCCCAACCGGATCAGGTCGGGATTGCGGAAGTCGGGGATGACGCCCTGCTTGATCAGCCGGTCGGTGAGCGACCGCGCCTCCGGATGACGCACCGTGACATGGCTCCCCCGCCGGACCGACTCGCGAGGCGAGACGACCTCCGCGCCGGCCGGCGTCAGCCAGGTGTCGGCAAGCTCGGTCACCAGGTCGGTCAGGGCGATCGACTTGGCCCGGATCCGATCCAGCCCGGCCTCGCCGATCAGGTGTACTCCCTCGTCCACCGCGACCAGGCCGGGCACGTTCGGCGTCCCCGACAGCATCCGGCGAATGCCGGTCGCCGGCTCGTACGTCGGCCCCATCGCGAAGACGTCCTCGGCGCCGAACCAGCCCTCGATCGGCTGCCGCACGTCCGGCAGGTGCCGGGCCGCGACGTAGATGAACGCTGGAGCACCGGGACCGGCGTTGAGGTACTTGTACGTGCACCCGACGGCGAAATCGGCTCCCACCGCGTCCAGCTCGATCGGCACGATGCCCGCCGAGTGGCACAGGTCCCACACCGCCAACGCACCGGCGTCGTGGACCAGTTCGGTCAGGCCGGCGATATCGGCCAGGGCTCCGGTTCGATAGTCGGCCTGGCAGCCGACGACGGCGACCGTCTCGGATGAGAGCACCGGCTCGATCGTCTCGCCGGTCAGGCCGCTCGCGTCCGGCGTCACCCAGCGCACCGTCAGGCCGCGCTGCTCGGCGACGGCAGTCACCAGATAGCGGTCGGTCGGGAAGTTCGCGTCGTCGATGACGATCTCGGAGCGACCGGGGCGCAGTCCGGCCGCGGCATGCAGCAGCTTGAACAGGTTGACCGACGTCGAGTCGGCCACGACGACCTGGCCGCTCTCGGCGCCGAGGACGGTGGCACCGAGGCGGTCGCCGACGGCGGTCGGGAGATCCGTCCATCCCTCGGTCCAGCCACGAATCAGCCGGCCGGCCCACTCCTCGTCGAGCACCTCGTGCAGCCGATCGAGGGTGGCCTTCGGCGGCCGGCCGAGCGAGTTGCAGTCGAGGTACGCGATCGGGTCCGGGCCGATGGCGAACCGGTCGCGGAACTCCCGCAGCGGATCCGCCTCATCGAGTCGCTGCATCTGTTCGCGGTCCGGCGTCTCACCCATCCGTGGCGCCGATCTCGGTGCGCACCTGCAGCAGCTCCGGGAAGAAGGTCAGCTCGAGCGCCTGCTTGAGGAATCCGACGCCGGACGACCCGCCGGTCCCCCGCTTGTAGCCGATCACCCGCTCCACCGTCTTGAGATGCCGGAACCGCCACAGCTGGAAGCTCTCCTCGACGTCGACCAGCTCCTCGCATGTCTCGTACGCCGCCCAGTTCTGGCTCGGATCGGCGTAGATCCGGCGGAACACCTCGACGACGCCGGGATGCCCTTCGTATGGCTGGGTCCAGTCGCGCTCGACCCGATCCGGTGGCACGTCGTGACCCTCACGGGCCAGGTAGCGCAGGAACTCGTCGTAGAGGCTCGGCGCGTTCAGATCGCGGGTCAGCGCCTCGTAGGCCTCGGGGTCGTGGCGGAAGACGCGCACCATCCCCGGGTGCTTGTTGCCGAGCAGGAACTCGACCGTGCGGTACTGCGCCGACTGGAAGCCAGACGCGTGGCCGAGCTTGCCCCGAAACTGCGCGTACTCGATCGGGGTCAATGTCTCCAGCACCGACCACTGCTCGAACATCTGCCGCTGGATGTGCTTGACCCGAGCGAGGCGTTTGAGCGCCGGGGCGAGGTCGTCGGCCGCCAGCAGCCGGGTCGCCGACCGCAGCTCGTGGATCAGCAGCTTCAGCCACAGCTCGGTCACCTGGTGCTGAATGATGAACAGCATCTCGTCGTGGTGGTCCGACAATGGATGCTGCGCGTCGAGGAGGGCGTCCAGGTGCAGGTAGCCGGAGTACGTCAGGGCTCCGGCGAGATCGGTCCGGACCCCCTCCTCCAGGGGCCGGAAACTCGGCTGTCCACTCATCGTCGCGAGCCTACCCAGCCGATCAGCTTGTCAGGGCGATGTCAGGGTGACGTCCCTGGCAGGGATGTGGCCGAACCGACAAGGTTGTGCGGACGGGGACCTGTGCGGGTGGCACATGGAGTTCAGGGCCGCGGCCGCTCCTCAGGTCTAGCTCCGGGTTCGTCGCCCGGCCAGTGGCCACTGGCCGGGTGGCGAGCCACATCTCGTCCCCTGGGACCCAGGCTGTTGCAAGGGAGGGCTATGACCGTCGAGACCTTGCTGCCGGGCCTGAACGAGGCGTTCCGGGGCCAGCTCATCCGGCCCGGCGACGCCGAGTACGACGGCACGCGTGCGGTCTACAACGGCATGGTCGACAAGCGGCCGGCACTCATCGTCCGCCCCTCCGGGTCCGCTGACGTCGTCGACGCGGTGAAGTACGCCCGGCAGCGCGGCCTGCCCGTCGCGGTCCGCTGCGGGGGCCACAGTGTCGCCGGCAAGAGCGCGACTGAGGGCGGCGTCCTGATCGACCTGCGCAGCCTCAAGGGCGTCCACGTCGATCCGGAAACCTGGACGGCGTACTGCAACGGCGGCGTCCTGTGGGGCGAATTCGACCGCGAGACGCAGACCTTCGGCCTCGCGACCCCCGGCGGCCGGATGAGCACGACCGGAGTCGGCGGCTTCACGCTCGGTGGCGGCTACGGCTGGCTCTCCCCCACGTACGGGCTGGCCTGCGACAACCTGCTGTCGGTCGACGTCGTCACTGCCGACGGACGGCTCGTGACGGCCAGCGAGGACGTCAACCCGGACCTGTTCTGGGGACTTCGCGGCGGCGGCGGCAATTTCGGGGTCGTCACGTCGTACCGCTTCCGGCTGCACCCGGTCGGGCCGATCGTGCGGGCCGGGATGCTCGTCTACGAGGCGGACAAGGCGGAGTCGGTGCTTCGGTCCTATCGCGACTACGTCGCCACCGCGCCGGAGGAACTCTCGACGGCTGCTGCGATGGTGCTGGCGCCGCCCGCGCCGTTCGTGCCGCCGGACCTGGTCGGCGAGCCAGTGCTCGGCATCATGGTGATGTACGTCGGCGAGCCGGACGACGGCATCGACCCGATCGAGCCGCTCACCGAGTTCGACGGGCTGCTGATGAACCTGGTCGAGCCCACGACGTACGTCGGCTTCCAGGCAATGCTCGATCCGTCCTTCCCCGAGGGCTGGCTGAACTACTGGCGCGGCCATCACATGACCGGCCTCAGCGACGACGCCATCGACGCGTTCGCCATGCTCGGCCGACAGGTCCCGTCGGAGATGACGCAGCTCCTCCTGCTCCACACCGGAGGCGCCGTGAGCGGTGTTCCGGACGATGCGATGGCGGCCAGCCACCGCGACGCCGTCTACATGGCGCACCCGCTCGCGGCCTGGAAGGACCCGGCGGAGTCGGACCGGCACCGGGAGTGGGTCGAGGCCTGCACCGAGGCGTTGGCGCCCGATCTGACCGGCGGTCTCTACCTCAACTTCGAGCCGGACGACGACGAGGACCGGGTACGGGCCGGCTTCGACGCCGAGACGTACGCCCGTCTGGTGGAGATCAAGGACGCGTGGGATCCCGACAATCTGTTCCGCGAGAATCTCAACATCAAGCCATCCAAAACCAAGACCTGATCTGTAACACACAGGGTCCTACCAGCGATAACGAGGACGGGAGGGAAACCATGACTGTGATCGCCTGGACACCCGAGTCGGACATCGACACTGCCATCGACCCGTCGGGCGATCGGTCGGTATGGGACTACGTCCCGTCGGTCACCAAGACCTTCCTTCTCGAGCCAGAGGGCTACCGCGCGTGGAAGGCGGCTCGCACAGATGCCGTCCCCAAGGAGGCCGAGCGTCGCTGGAACCGGCTCGCCACCGTCGCCGCCGCGGCCGCCGTGCGCGCGCTGCGCCGGACGCCGACCAACCGGGGCCGGCTGTCCAGTGTCGAGCGCTGGACCCTCGAGCCGGACGTCGTCTCGCTCGACCCGACCGACCTCGCCGTCGTCCTGTTCGCCGCCAAGGTCGCGGCCCACACCGACGACATCACCGAGCGGGACGTCGAGTCCCTCCGGGCGCACGGACTGGCCGACGAGCAGATCTTCGACATCGCCCTCGCCGCGGCCGCCAGCTGCTTCTTCGCCGACGCGGCCGACTCCGTCGTACGCTGACCCGCTCCTCGGATCAGGCTCCGACCGGATAACCCTCCGCCACCGCATGCAGCGGTGCCTGCGAGCCGGCATCCCACGCCCTGGTGAACGTCGCGCGGTCGAGCGTCTTGCGGATCGCCGTCACGCACGCGTCGAGCTCGACCGCTTCGGACGGTGGGACCGGCGCACCGATCGCATCGCGTACGGCAGAGGCCGCACTGACGAGGAACGCGGCGTACTCGGCTCGTCCCCGCATCGTCGCGACCTCGGCCAATGCCTCGATAACACTGGCCATCCGCCACCGGTCTCCTAGATCGCGATGCTCGGCCAGGCTCTCGTCGAGCAGGTGTACGGCGCGCTCGTTGTGGCCGCGACGCAGCTCGACGACGCCGAGCTGGTTGAGTGACCACGCGATGCCCTCGCGGTAGCCCAGCTCCTGCGACAGGCTCAGGCTCTCGCACAGCTTGCTCTCGGCGTCGGCGAGATCGCCGCGGTAGAGGGAGACCACGCCGAGACTGATCAGGGACCAGGCCACTCCCTCGCCGTCACTGAGGTCCCGGAACGTCTCGAGAGCCGCTCCGCACTCCTCGCCGGCCGTCGCCAGATCGCCCCGCAGCCAGGCGACGAACCCGAGGTGGTTGCGGGACCAGGCGAGGCCGGGGTAGTCGGCGATCTCGGACCGGAGCCGCTCGGCCTCGCGATGCAATTCGTCGGCCCGGTCGTAGTCGGCGCGCTCGCGGGCGATGCTGCCGAGCTGCTGGAGACACACCGCCGTCTCAGCCAGCTGGTCGTGCACCCGGTAGTGGCCGAGCGCCTCCTCGATCGAGCGGGTCGCCAGGTCGTACTCACACTGCAGGAACGCCAGCATGCCGACGCCGAGGATCGCCTTGGCCCGGACCTCCCAGTCGTCGCCGGGACCGAGCTCCAACGCGGTCTCGAGCCACTCGCGGCCCTCGGTGTAGTGGCCGCGCAGATAGCAGAAGTACCACAGCGATCCGGCCAGCCGGAGGGCCAGATCCGCCTCACCCTGCTCCACCGTCCACTTCAGCGC
>DATFRX010000041.1:0-4895 GCA_035262905.1 Nocardioidaceae bacterium | reverse complement strand
GCGCTTGGACGCTGGTCGATAGCGTCGGCTCCATGGAAACAGTTTGGGCAGAGAGCGTCCGCCGGAGCCTGGACGAAGCGCTGGAGTTATTGGGCGCTGTCGTACAGGACTGCCCCGACGAACTGTGGTGCGCTCCGATGTGGCGGGTGCAGCCCTCCGAGATCGTCGGAGAGGTGTATGACGGCGAGGGCGGCACCATCACCGACTCTGCCCAGAGGGACGCGCGAATCCAGCGCTGGTCGCAACCGTGGAGCGTGGCCTGGCATGCCCTGGAGGTACTCGATTACGACTTGGCCGGCGAGCTAGAACCGTGGACCCCGCCGCCCCCGTTCGCCGGCAATCCCCACTGGCAAACCTTCACCAGCCTGCCCGTCGGCTGGTCGCACTCCGAGATCGCGAATTACATCGACCATTGCCGACAGCGGGTGCGCGACTCGTTGGGTGACATGACAGAGGACAAGGCCGCGACCTTGCTGCCGTCGACGCACCGCTACGCGGGCAAGCCGTACGCCTGGATCGTGACCAGCCTGATCGGACACACCACCGCGCACGCCACGCAGATCCGGCAATTCACGGACGCCTCTGGATGCCGGCCGGGTCGGAGCCAATAGGCGGTCCGGCGACGACCGCTCATCGGCACGACAGGGCGTTGGCGTGGTGGGGAGTCCTCACCGTCCGGACTCCCACCGTCAACCAGCCCCACTACCCCAGGTCGGCGAGCTCCTGCTGAGCGGACGCACCCGGGATGTCCTTGGTCGCGTCGCCCGGTGGGTAGGCGACCTCTCCCTCGGACACGATCTTGCCGTTGGTGATCGTCATGAGCCGGGTGGCGTTGGCGATCGCCAGGCGGGGGATCGTCTGGAGGTTCTCGCGGGTCACGACGAGGTCGGCGAACTTGCCGGTCTCGATGGTGCCGCGGTCGGCCTCCTCGTAGCTGGCGAACGCGTCGTTCGCGGTGATCAGCTGGAGTGCGTCGTCGACGGAGACGGCTTCCTCGGGCAGGAACCCGCCGGTCGGCGACCCGTCGAACTCGCGTCGTGTGACGGAGCGCTGGATTCCCCACAGTGGATCGAGGACCTCGATGCTGAAGTCGGTGCCGCCGGCCACTCGCAGCCCTCGCCGGAGCATGGTGTGCCAGCGATACGACTCCCGCTGGGCCCGCCGCTTGCCGAGCGCATCGAACGCGAACCAGTGGTCGGACGTGGGAAAGCTGAGCTGGATGCTCGCGACGACGCCCTTGGCCGCCATCCGGTCCAGCAGATCGTCGCCGGCCACCTGGACGTGCTCGAGTGCCCATCGATCCGCCGGCGTCACACCGGCCCGGTCGTACGCGTTGAGCATGGTCTCGACGCCCCGGTCGCCGATCGCATGGGCCGTGACGTTGTAGCCGAGCTCCTGGGCGCGGGCCACGTCACGGTTGGCTCGGTCCTGGGCGAGGAACAGAATCCCGTTCGGGAAGCCCCACTCGTACGGGTCGTCCGCGTAGGGCTCCCGCACGGCGCAGGTACGCGGTCCGAGCCACCCGTCGGCGTACATCTTGACGCCAAGGACCTTGATCCAGTCGTTGCCGAAGCCGGTGGTCCAGCCGAGTTGAGCGGCTGCCTCCATCGCGCCGACCTGCCAGCGGATCAGGTGGCGTACCTTCAGCCGTCCCTCGTCATGCAACTGCATGAGCGCGTCCATGACGGTCAGGTTCGTGAGCCCGGCGTCGACGATGGTCGAGATCCCGAGCTTGGCCGCCTCCTCCTGCAGGGTGAGGATCTGGCTGCGCAGCAGTTCGGTCACCGGGCCGTGGGTCGCGGCACCATCCGAGGGCGAGCGGCCCTGGTTGTACGTGTTGACGTGGCCCTGCCCCGTACGCCGGCGGCTCTCGAAGGCCGCCGCCTCGTCGTGGGGCGTCCAACGCGGCTGATAGGTCGCCGGGTTGGTGCTGAGGGTACGCAGGATGTGCGCGTGCTGGTCACGGAATCCCGGGGCCACGAACGCGCCGCGCAGGTCGATCGACCGGGCAGGCTCACCCACTTGCGCCAGCACGTCGCGGTTCGATCCAACCGCGACGATCCGCTGCCCCTTGATCGCGACCGCCTCTCGAGCGGGACCCTGCACACCGGTCCAGATCGTGCCCGAGTGCAAGACGAGATCCGCGCTGTCGGCCGACGAACCGACCGCGCCCAGTGCACGCCCGACACCCGTGGCGCTGATCGCGGTCACGCCGGCGCTGACTCCAAGGGCCTCAAGCACTCGGCGTCGGCTGATCTCATACTCACGCAACGCGTCATCAGCCTGTCGCTGGCGTGCATCCCGCTCGCGGTCTCGCATGATCGGCCCTCCACGTCATCGGGTGAGAAGCATTCCGGCGTCACCGTAAGCAGGCTTGCCGAAACGCGTCACCGGACAACTGTCGAAAGGCGCGGGCGGCCGTTCAACACTCGTGCTGACTCGGGTGCGCGACGCGCGTCGGAGGTGCGTTCAGGACGGCGACCGTGGCCGACGTGGCGAGCGCGCCGAGCGCCCAGCCGCCTGGGATGTCGCTGATCCAGTGGTAGTCGAGGAGCACCATCAGCCCGCTGGTGACGAGGATCCAGGCACCGGCGATCGCCAGCCAGCGCCGGAAGCGGATCGGGTCGGGATGCCGTCCGCGGGGTCCGAGCCAGACGATGACCAGGATGATCCAGGTGAACGTGGCGTTGGCGGTGTGGCCGGAGGGGAACGCCTGGCCGTCACCGTGCAGCATGTCGATTCCGTCAGCCGGCGGTGTGCGAGCCAGGCCGAACTTGATCGCATACCCGATGAAGAAGATCGTGGCGAGTCCGGCGCAGATGGCGATCAGCGGACGAAACCAGCGCCACTTGTACGCGATCCAGAGGCCGACTGCGAACAGGACCGGGAGCGTGTGCTGGCGCTGTCCGCCGACGTTCGAGACCTCGTCGAGCGCGAAGAGCAGCCACCCGTCCGGCACCTGCGGGTCGACGTACTCGTGCACCGACCAGTCCCAGGCGACGAAGGGACCGCTGACGAGCACCTGCCAGGTCATGAGGGCAAGCGCGATCACGGCGAGCAGGCCGCTCCAGACCGCGGTCGCCCACCAGGGCTTGTCGAGCGGCTGGGGGTCGGGCGCCGACGGGGCGCTGCTTCGCCGGATCAGACGGCGTCTCGAGTCAGGTGTCGACGCCGACGAGTTCATACCCGCCCGGCTACCAGCGCGGTCGTCCCGCCGCGGCCGTCACCTCGTGATGCAGCCGCAGCATCGACAACGCGGTGTCGGCCCAGTCGAACCGCTCAGCGCGTTGCCTCGCGGCGATCCGGGTCATGCGCGCGTCGCGCTCGGACAGGTCGAGTACGGCGTCGGCCAGTGTGGGTGGCTCCGGTGCTGCCCAGGCGCCTGACTCCGCGGTGACCAACTCCCGCCCACCGCCTCGGTCCGCGGTCACGACCGGTGTGCCGGTGGCGAGTGCCTCCAGGATCGCCAGGCCGAAGGTCTCGCCGGGGCAGACCGAGAGTGCGATGTCGGCGGCCGCCAGCCGGTCGGCCAGGACCCGGCGATCGTCGACGTACCCGTGGAAGGTCACCGGTGCGTCGGCAGCCAGTCGCTGGAGCCGGCCGAGCATCGGTCCCTGTCCGTAGACGTCCATCTCGACCGGGACGCCCCGCCGGTGCAGCTCCACCGCCGTCGCCACGGCGAGGTCGGGGCTCTTCTCCCTGGACAGTCGGCCGGCGTGGACGAGCCGCAGTGTGCCGTCAGCGACGCGCGGGGGACCGGGCCGGAAGACCGAGAGGTCGACGCCCAGCGGGATGTGCCGGAGTCGGGTGGCCGCCACGCCGGGAAACTCGCCGGCCGCGTAGCGGGACGTGATCACGATGGCGTCGAACAACCGAGCCGCGACCCGATGCAGCGTGCTCACACCGGCGCTGATGCCGGTGTTGGTGCCGGTCCGGATGCCCATGCGGAGCGCGAGCATGGCGTCGAGACGCTCGTGCGAGAACTGGATGCAGCCGAGACCCATGCGCTTGGCCCAGCTCGCGACCGGGAGCAGCGTGCTCTTGTCCGAGATCTCGACCGACGTCGGCCGGAACTCCTCGAGCACCTTGAGCACCCGCCACGGCTCCATGATCATCCGGTAGCCGCTGGACACTCGCGGCGCCCGCAGCCGTACGTGAACGCCGGAGGGAGTGTGCTCGACCGCATCCTCGCGGCCCGGCGAGACCAGCATCATCTGGGCGCCGGACGCCGCGTACCGTGCTCCGAGGGCGTTGACGGCGGTACGCATCCCACCCGAGCCCGGGCCGATGAAGTTCGCGACCTGGGCGATCCGGAGCATCGAGCTCATGCCGCTTGGGTCAGGGCCGGGAGGACGGCCGAGTAGTGGCGCTCGACCAGTTCGCCGGCGACGTTGGCCCAGGTACGTTGGCCCACGTCGACGCGGGCCGCGAGTGCCATCCGCTGCCGCAGTTCGGCGTTGCGCACGGCGGTGAGCACCGTACGACGCAGTGCCGCCGGATCACCCGGGTGGTAGAGCAGCCCGGTCTCGCGGTGGGCGATCAGATCGAGTGGCCCGCCAACCGCCGGGGCGACCGGCGTGACTCCGCTGGCCTGCGCCTCCTGCACGGTCTGGCAGAAGGTTTCGTTCACACCGGTGTGCACGAAGACGTCCAGCGACGCGAACGTGCGCGCCAGCTCCTCGCCGTGCAGCATGCCGGTGAAGTGGGCGTTGGGCAGTCGGCGTTGCAGCGTCGCTCGCGCGGGTCCGTCGCCGACCATGACCAGCCGGATCCCAGGGATGTCGGTCAGCTCGGTCAGCCGACCGAGACCTTTCTCCTCGGCGAGCCGGCCGACATAGCCGACGACGACCTCGCCGTTGGGAGCGAGTTGGCGTCGAAGGGCCGGGTCGCGGCGG
>DATFRX010000040.1:0-2867 GCA_035262905.1 Nocardioidaceae bacterium | reverse complement strand
GGAGCTCACCGGCGGCCCGGACCGTGGCCGTGCGGCGGGTGCGCCGGAGCAGCGCGATCTCGCCGAAACCCTCCCCCTCGCCGAGGGTGGCGACGACCTGTCCGTCCCCGATCACCTCGGCGTCACCCGACTCGATCACGTAGAAGCGGTCGCCGATGTCGCCCTCCCGGACCACGATCTGACCGGCCGGCACCTCGACCGGCTCGAGGCCGCGGGCGAGCTGTTCGATGGCCGGCAGCGGCAATGGATTCAGCATGTCGACCGCCTGCAGGAGGTCGATGTCGCGATCGCGCACGCCGATCGAGCGGTCCATCCGCCGTAGCCGGTGCAACGACGCCACCGCGGCGATCGGGCACACCAGGCCGATGGCGATCAGCGCGGTACGCACGCCGTAGAGATCGATCAGCAGCGAGGCGAGTACGGCGCCGAGGCCGGTGGACAGGGCGACCAGGCTCTCCAGGACGCCGAAGACCCGGGCCAGCACGTCGTCGGAGGCGATCCGGGCCAGCAGGGTGAACCCGGCGAGGTCGATCAGCGAGTTGCCGACGCCGACCAGGGCCAGCATGAGCAGCGCCGTCGCCTGCTGAGGAAAGACGCCGATCAGCGTGACCGGCAGGCCCCACAGCACGACGCCGACCGCGAACCAGGCGCCCAGTCGCCGGGTCCCGACCAGCAGCGAGGCGGCGAGCGAACCGGCGACGGCACCGGCTCCGATAGCAGCCGTCAGGGTGCCGACGCCCGAGTCGCCGGTGTCCAGCAGATCGATCGCGACGACGACGGTGAAGACCGTCAGCGCTCCACGGGTGATCGTCTGGATCGCGGCCAGGCCGGCGATCAACGCCAGATCGCGGTTGCTGGCGACGGCGCGTACGCCCTCGATCGACTCCCGCAGCAGCCGGGACTCCGGCGGGGCCGAGGGACGTGGCGGCGCGTAGTAGTGCAGTCGCAGCAGCAGTGCCGCCGCCCACAGGGACGCGCCGGCCGCGACCGCGAACACGACCGTGACGCTCGTGAACTGGAGCAGGACGGCGGCCAGCAGCGGGCCGATCAGCGTCGCGACGGAGTCGAGCAGCCCGCGTACGACGTTGGCGCTGGCCAGCTCGTAGCCGGTGCGGCACAGCGACGGCAGCAGCGCCGAGTGGGCCGGCCGGAAGAGCGTGGCGGCGATCGTGGACACCACCGCCATCGCGTACACGATCCACGGCGGACCGGAAACGCCGACGACGACGGCCGCACCGGCTGTGGCGACGCCGCGGACGGTGGACACCAGGATGAGGACGCGCTCGCGGCGACCGCGGTCGGCCAATGGCGACAGCAGCGGAGCCAGGATCGCCGACGGCAGCATCCGGAGGAGTCCGACCAGACCGACGGCCGCCGCACCGCCGTCGCGGTAGGCCACGATCCCGAGTCCGACCGTGAACGCCCACTCGGCCGTCCAGGCGCCGAGGAAGCTGAGCTGGGCCCGGCGCAGATTGGGATTGCGGGCGTTGCTGGTGAACGCGGCAGCCGCCCTCCCCAACCTCTCCCGGGCTCCCTCGTCCGCCATTCCGCGACATTAACCCTCTTGACTCGCCGATCAGCAGTATTTGCCCCCAGATCTGGGGTTGGCCCCGCATTCTCACCCGCGAGAGATGAGGCCCGGCCCGATGTCCGTGGGAGAGCCTGTGGCCCGACGTACTGGCCCGGTTCGTACGCGAGCACGGCGGGGCGAGAAGGAGCGGGCGATGGCCACGGTGATCGGGGATCTGCTGCCGCTGGCAGTCGTCGTCGCCATCTCACCGATCCCGGTCGCGGCCACCATCTTGATGCTGCTGGCTCCGCGCGCCACTGCAGCGAGCGGCGGCTTCCTGCTCGGCTGGGTGGCCGGGATCGTCGTCGGCACGGTGGCCTTCACCGTTATCGCCTCGACCGCGGGCCTGTCCGAGTCCGGCGGGCGATCCACGACCGGTTCCTGGATCAGGATCGTCCTCGGAGTGGGGCTGCTCCTGCTCGCCCGACGACAGTGGCGCGGCCGGCCCCACGGTGACGAGCCCGCTCAGTTGCCGAAGTGGATGGGCGCCATCGACAAGGTCACCTTCGGCAAGGCGATCGGCCTGGGCTTCGTACTGGCGGCGAATCCGAAGAACTTCCTGATGTACGTCGCCGCCGGCACCTCGATCGGCGGCGCGGACCTCGGCACCGGTCGGGCGATCGTGGCGGTCGCCGTGTTCACCGTGATCGCCGCCAGCTCGGTCGCGGTGCCGGTCGTCGGCTATGCGTTCGCGAGGGAGCGCATGCAAGCACCGCTGGGCAGCCTGAAGACCTGGCTGGAGACGAACAACGCCACGGTGATGACCGTCCTGCTCGGGATCATCGGCGTCGTCCTGATCGGCAAGGGCATCGGCGGCCTGTGACTTGCCGGCGTCCGTAGTCTCGGCAGCACAGACCGTCGCCGGGAGGTCGAGTGGCCGCGCTCACCCGCCAAAGCTGGGGTCGCACGCTGAGCGCAGCCGTCACAGCGGCGGTCTGCGCGCTGGCCGGATGCACTGGCGACGGCGACAGTGATCCGACCCCCGAGCGCACCGCTGCCGTCGAGCCGACGGCCAGCGCGACGCCTCCACCCGTCGATCCGGCGATCGATCGATTCCTGGCCGACGCGCTGCCGTCCGGTGTCAGCGGCACCTTCCTGGCCGGCCGCGGCGACCAGATCGTCGACTGCGAGGGCTTCGGCTGGTCCGACCGAGCGGCGAGGCTCAAGGCCGGCTGCGACACGGTCTACGACATCCAGTCGATCACCAAGCAGTTCACCGCCGCTGCGATCCTGAAGCTGGAGATGATGGGTCGGCTCCGAGTCAGCGATCCGATCCGCGAGTACGTCGGGCCGGTGC
>DATFRX010000039.1:0-2920 GCA_035262905.1 Nocardioidaceae bacterium | reverse complement strand
CGAGCCGCAGCACCTTGCCGTCCGCGACCAGACCCGCCATCGCCGCCACGGTCTCCTCGAGCTCGACGTCGCGATCGTCCAGGTGCGCCCAGTACATGTCGACGCGATCGGTCCCCAGCCGGCGCAGGCTGGCCTCGATCCCCTTCGCGATGACCGGTGCCCACAAGCCCTGGCGATGCGCGGGCCACTCGAGGTCGGGCAGCGGCTCGATGCCGATCTTCGTCCCGATGAAGACCCGGTCTCGGAGCCCAGGCCGCCCGCGCAGCCACCGACCGATGACCGTCTCGCTCTGACCGCCGGTGCCGGACGGGGCGGCCCAGAACGCATAGCAGTCGGCCGTGTCGAGGATCGTGCCGCCGGCGTCGACGAACCGGTCCAGCAGCGCGAACGAGTCGGCCTCGTCGACCAGGGTGCCGAAGTGCATCGTGCCCAACGCCAGATTCACCTGGGTCATATCGGTCCTTCCGCCGCGGGCTACCCCGCCCACACGCTGTCACACTGGGACCGCTGCGCTAGGCTCGCGTGGTCCCTGTAGGGCCAGGCTGGCCCTGAAGCCCCCATAGCTCAGGGGATAGAGCACCGGCCTCCGGAGCCGGGTGCGCAGGTTCGAATCCTGCTGGGGGCACCCAGTCGTGAGCGGCATTGCCGGGCGGTCGACGGAGGCGAAGATGCGGGTTGGCCTGGGCCTCGCGGCACTCGGCCGGCCGGCGTACATCAACCTCGGCCGCGAGCACGATCTCCCCTCCGACCGCAGCATCGCTGTCATGCGGGAGGCGACCTGGGAGGTGCTCGACGCCGCGTACGACGCCGGGGTCCGATGGATCGACGTGGCCCGCTCGTACGGCCGGTCCGAGGAGTTCCTCGGCGGCTGGCTGGACGCCCGCGACGTGTCCGACGTGACGGTCTCGAGCAAGTGGGGCTATGCCTACGTCGGCGACTGGCGGATGGACGTCGACGTGCACGAGGTCAAGGAGCACTCGCTCGCTCAGTTCACCCGGCAGTGGGCCGAGAGCCGCGACCTGCTCGGCGATCGGATCGCGCTCTACCAGGTGCATTCGCTGACGCCGGACAGTGCGGTGTTCACCGAGCCGACGCTGCTGGCGGCGCTGGCGGACCTGGCCGACGAGGGCGTCCGTGTGGGGTTCTCGACGTCGGGACCGCGTCAGGCCGAGACGGTCGACCGAGCACTCGCGCTGCGATCTGACGACCGGCCGGTCTTCACTGCGGTCCAGTCGACCTGGAACGTCCTGGAGTCGTCGGTTGGCGACGCACTGGCCCGGGCGCATGACGCCGGCGCGCTTGTGCTCGCCAAGGAGACGTTGGCCAACGGCCGGCTCGCCTCCGACGCGCCGGCGGGCCTGACGGCGATCGCCGACCATCATGGCGTGAGCCCGAGCGCAGTCGCGATCGCCGCTGTCCTGGCACAGCCGTGGGCCGACACGGTGCTGGTCGGGCCGTCGACAGTGGACCAGCTCCGGGACAATCTCGAGGGCCTCACGGTCCGTCTCACCGATCACGATCGCGAGCAGCTCGCGACGCTGGTAGAGCCGCCAGATGCCTACTGGGCAAGGCGATCCGCCCTGCCGTGGCAGTGAGATCGCAGCGAGGCAGCGGCGGTCCCGCATCATCAGACGGGCCGACCCGAAGCGAGTACGGCCCATCTGATGAAGGACGCCACGTCATGGCCCCGAGATCCGTAACGGTTCGCCGTTCGGGCTAACCAACGATGCGCCCCCGTGCAGCGCCGCATCGTCGGCTAGCTGATGGACAAGAGCCCACCTGCGGCCATTGTGATACGCGGTGTGACCTGCACAACGCTTCCGAGCGACTCGCTAGCGCCGACGACGTGGGGCCAGGCGTACCGAGGGGAGCTCGGGAGCGGGCACCCGCTCGCCGTCGTGGCCCGGCACGATGCCGTACCGCTGGCCGTCCATGCGCTCCCAGTCGGCTCGGGCAGCGGCGATCTCCTCATGGCTGCGGCCGACGAAGTTCCACCACATGACGAGCTCGTCGGTGAACGGTGCACCGCCGAGCAGCAGCAGCCGGCTGTCGGTCGCGGCCGACAACTCGAGCTGGTCCCGGCCGCTGCCGAGGTAGACCAGGGTCTCGGTTCCGAGGTCCTCATCGAGGGTCGTGACGGCTCCGTCGAGCAGCAGCAGGCCGTGCTCGAAGTCCGATCGCAGCGGCAGTGTCGCCGTCGCGCCGCCCGTGAGCGAGAGCTCCGCACCGAGCAGCGGACTGTACGTGGTGGCAGGCGACTCGACGCCGCCGAGCTCGCCCATCAAGACCGTGGCCCGTAGGCCGGCCGCCTCGTGGCGAGGGAGCTCGACGTGGCGCTCGAACGCCGGCTCCACGGTCGCGTCGGCGGCCGGCAGGGCCACCCACAGCTGCAGCCCGTCGAGCAGCGGCCGGTCGCCGAGGGAGAACTCCGAATGCGAGATCCCGCCGCCGCTGGTCATCAGGTTGAGCTGTCCGGGCTCGATCTCGACGTCGTTGCCGAGACTGTCGCGATGCCGGATCCGTCCGGCCAGCGGCCAGGTCACGGTCTGCAGCCCGATGTGAGGGTGCGGCAGCACGCGCATGTCGTCGTGCTGCGGCCCGAACTTGTCGAGGAAGCACCAGGCGCCAACGGTCGGCAGCACTCGCTGTGGCAGCAGCCGATGGACCTCGATGCCCCGGATGCCGCCGAGCGGGACCACCCGGGACTCGTAACGCTCGACCACCGGTCCACGGACATCGGCCGAGTGGCACGGCGTCTCGGTCGGACGGGTATCGACGTTGCTCATCGCGACTCGTTACTCATCACGGCTCGTCGTGGGCCGCCTGCGGCCATCGGATGTGCTCGTCGTAGTCCGACGTCTGCTGCAAGACCCGGGTCACGAACGGGCACAGCGGCACGATGGTCCGCTCGCGCCGGACC